>DATABQ010000557.1:0-6920 GCA_036259495.1 Longimicrobiales bacterium
CATCATATCGAACGGCATTGCGGCGGTGAGATGGTTGTCGGTGAGTTCCCAGCTCACGTCCGGATCCGCAACGAATGAGAAATGAAGCGAATCAAGCCGCCATCCCTCATCGGGCAGGCGATCCGCGCCTGCGAAGTGTGCAAGCTCGGATTCGCTCTGGAACCGGGGGTTGTCGGTGATGTTCGTGATGCGGTAGACGAAAAAGATCGTCGCTTCGTTGCCGTCCGGATAATCCCAGGCGAGGGTGCGCTGCTCGATGAGGACGCCGAGCGGGTGCGGCCGCCCGCCCGACTGAAGGTTCCCTGCCTCCCAGTAGGCCGCCCACGTATCCTGGAGAGAGACTGCCTGGCGGCCGATCAGACCCTCATGGAAGACGGTGGTATCGTCGACGATCGCCGTTGCGGAAGGGAAGTCGGGAAGTGGCACGCCATCGGGCCACGCGTCGGACTGGCCTGGTGCCGAGGAGTCATACAGCCCCGCGAGCGGTGCACCGTGAACCCGCCGCCCTACCGGATCATGGAAGAACGCACCTGTGGTGTCACCGGACCACGCGAAGCAGTCCGGATCGACAGACGTCTCGCGCACGGCGGCCGTACAGCCGTCGCGCGCGGAGACGATCCCCGTGATCTGGGGACCGGATCCGAACATGAAGTTATTGCGCGTCTCCTTCGGCCACACGAATCCGACAGGACCCGGTGTCGGGAACACATCGGTGCAAGTCGCGCCATCGTTGATAACGGCGCACAACACTTCGTTGGCCTGAATCAGGGCGACCGGACTGGCAGCCAACGTGAACCCGCTCGACATCCCGAGCTGGATAGCACCCGGCGCCGTTCGCTTGACCTGCGCCTCGGCCGTAGCGGCCGTTCCGGCGAGAGGGAAGCAGACGACGGCGAACAACAGCGGCGCCCTCAGAACCTGGCGGGCGCGCAGCGAACGCACCGCAACGGCAGATCGAGATGGTAGCATCGACAGCATAGTCGTCCTTACCGCAGCATTGACGGCGTGGGTTCAACGGAGAACACGTCCCACTCTACAACGCGTCACTGACCACGTCCCTGTACGCACCAGCCAACGCGCGTACTGGGTGGCAGGATGGAGAACGGGGACGGAATCCCTCCCGCCCCCGCTCCGTCTCCCTCCCTGCGAGCCTAGATATCGATCTCCGTCACGCCGCCATCGCCGTCATCGTCCGACGTCGGCGCAACTGCGGGCGCCGGTGGCCTCGGAGGCACCGGCGGTGCGTCCGCGAACATGATGCGCCCCTCGTGCAGCGATGCGCCGCGCAGAGCGATCGCGAGCACGTTGCCGAGATCGCTTACGGCGTGGAACGTCATCTGTGACCGCACCTCTTCCGGCAGATCATCGAGATGCGGCTCATTCGCTTCCGGAATGATGATCTCGCGGATACCTGCGCGGAACGCGCCGAGCACCTTCTCCTTTACCCCACCGATAGGCAGCACGCGTCCGTTCAATGTGATCTCGCCTGTCATTGCGACATCACTTCGCACCGGGCGGCCGCTGAGCGCGGATGCGAGCGCGGTCGCCATCGTGATGCCGGCCGATGGTCCATCCTTCGGAATGGCACCCGCAGGAACGTGGATGTGCAGCTCGACGTCCCTGAACGCCTCCTCGGGTATGCCGAGGCGGTCGTGGTGAGTCTTCGCGTACGTGAGCGCAGCGCGCGCGGATTCCTTCATGACATCGCCGAGCTGCCCGGTGAGAATCAGCTTGTCGCGCCCGTGCGAGGCGCTCGCCTCGACGAACATGATGTCGCCGCCCATCGGCGTGTAATACATCCCTGTGGCCGTACCGACCGTGTCCTGCTGCGCAGCTCGTTCCGGATACACGCGTGCACGTCCGAGCAGCGGCTGGACATCGTCCTTCGTGATCACAACCTGCTTCACTTCGTCGACGGCAATCCGCCGCGCCGCCTTGCGCGCGACCTTCCCGAGCTCGCGCTCGAGCTGACGCACACCGGCCTCGCGCGTGTACTCCGTGATCACGCGCTCGACGGCCTCGTCGTCGAGGACGAGCTGCTGCTCACGCAGGCCGCTCTCCTCCTTCTGCCGCGGGAGGAGGTACCTCCTCGCGATCTCCAGCTTCTCCTGCTCCGTGTATCCGCTGAACTCCACCGTCTCCATGCGGTCGAGCAGCGGAGCCGGGATGCGGTCACGCCAGTTCGCAGTCGCCACGAACAGAACCTCGCTAAGATCGAACGGAACTCCGAGGTAGTGGTCGACGAACTGGTGGTTCTGTGCGGGATCGAGCACCTCGAGCAGAGCGGACGCCGGATCGCCCTGCATCGATACGCCGAGCTTGTCGACCTCATCGAGCAGGAACACCGGGTTCTTCGTACCGGCCTGGCGCAGTCCCTGGATGATGCGGCCGGGCATCGCACCGACATACGTGCGACGATGGCCTCGAATGTCCGCCTCATCACGTGCACCGCCTAGTGCGATGCGGACGTACTTCCGGCCGAGCGCACGTCCGATCGATTTCGCGATGGACGTCTTGCCGACGCCGGGCGGGCCCACGAACAGCAGAATCGGGCCTCGGCCGACCGCCCGCGCCTTCGCCTTCTTCTTCTGCGAGTCGACATCGAGTTGCTCCGGATCCGCTTCGCCGTTGCGCTTCCTGCGCTCCTCCTCGTCCTCATCGCCCTGCGGCGACGCATACGCGCGTGACAGCACATCGTCCGCCTCGCTTGCGACGTCTGCCGCCGCCTCCTCCGCCGCCACCTCCATCTGCAGCTTGCGCACGGCGAGGAACTCCAGCACGCGGTCCTTCACATCGTCGAGGCCGTAATGATCCTCGTTCAGGAACTGCTCCGCCTGCACGAGATCGATCTCGTCCTCGGTTCGCGTGCCCCATGGAAGCTCCGTGACGAGGTCCAGGTACGTCCGCAGCACCTGGTACTCCGCAGACTGCGGGTTCGTCCGCTCCAGCCGGCTCAGCTCCCGCTGGATCTCGTGCCGCGCTTCGTCACTCAGCTCGAGCTTCTCGATGCGCTCACGCAGCTCTTCCAGGTCGCTCGCCTCGTCACCCTCGCCGAGCTCCTGCTGAATGGCCTTCATCTGCTCGCGAAGCACGATCTCACGCTGCCGCTCGCCCAGCTCCTCCTGCACCTTCTGCTGGATCTCCTCCTGCGCCTCCAGCCGGACCAGGTCCCGCTCGACGCCGACCAGCACCCGCCGCATCCGCTCCGCTACCGGCAGCAGCTCCAGCAGCTCCTGCTTCTCACGGGCGGGCTGCTCCAGGTAGAACGCCACCATGTCCGCAAACGCACCGGGATCCTCCACTCCCTGAACGATCTGCGCGAGCGCTTCCGGCGGCATTCCGCGACGCCGCCCGAGCTCCGCCGCCCGCTCACGCAGCTCCCGGTCGAGCGCAATGAACGCGGCATCACGTGCTTCCGGCGTCGGCTCATCCTCGATCACCCAAACGTCCGCCTCCAGCATCGCCTCGCCGACCCGCTCGTAACGCAGAGCCTTCGCACGCTGCACTCCCTGGATCAGCAGCTGAAGACCGCCAGGGGTCCGCTGAACCTGGAGGATCCGAACGATCACTCCCATCTCGTAAAGAACCGACGCGGCCGGCTCGTCCACGTTGTCGCGCTGACATACCGCGAACAGCCGACGCTCCCCCTCCAGAACCTTCTCCACCGCTTCCAGCGTCCCGGGCCGGCCTGCGCTGATCGGTACCGCCACGCCGGGCAGCACGACCGTCTCGCGCATCGGCAGTACAGGCAACTTCAATCTTTCCGCCATCGTCATCCTCGATTCCCCTCGGAAATCCCGCCGCGGTGACGGGTTTCGTGCGTGGACCCCCTGAGAGGGCATGGACCCTGCCACCGCGCAGGCGGATCGCGGAACTCATTGGCGCACAGGGGCAGTGAATGCACGATCTGACTTAATCCCGATCCGGCGGGGAGTGATTGTCGATCCGGCCTGCCGGAGTGGCAGTTCCGTTCGGGCGATCGTCGACCGAATGGCTGGCACCTGGTCAGGCGACCGTGATCGACCTCCGCGCGCAAGCCGTCTCCCGCGGTGCTGTGAGTGGCTTCCGCGAGCCTGAACGGCACATGCAGATGCGGCAGACCTCTTGCGTAGTATGGCGCAGCCAGACGTGAAATCGCTGCGACAGATGGGTGAGATCCGGTCTGCTGGATCGCAGAGTGTCACGCGGATCATGCAGCATTCGCGACCGGGGCCATGAGGCCGTCAAGCCGGGGGCGCTGCCGCGACGCGCGACCAGACAAGAGGCAAAGAGATGACAAATCGAACATACATTCGTGCCTTCAGCGCGGCTCTGACAGCCGTGTTGTGGGCGGGAACAGCGAGCGCGCAATCCGTCACGACGGTTGCGGGAGCAGACTACGATGTGGACGGCGTGCTGCGTACTCTCGGAGGAAGCAACTGGCGAGACGTGTGGACGACGCCGGTAACGGTGCCGCTGCTGAACCTGGACACGGCCGCGGGGGGACTCACGCCGGAGCGCACGGGGGGCAGGCAGAGCAAGACGCTGCACTTCGTGAATCCGGAGGGCCATGCATACATCTTCCGCTCGGTGGACAAATTCCTCCACAAGGAGGCGCTGCCGGTCGCACTGCGGCGGACGCTGGTCGGCGATGTGGTGCAGGACCAGATCAGCGCGTTGCTGCCGGGCGCCGGCCTGGTGGTGGCGCCGCTTTACGAGGCGGCGGGCCTGCTTCATCCGCGGGCTCGGCTGGTCGTGATGCCGGATGATCCCGCGCTGGGCGAGTTCCGCGAGGAGTACGCAGGCATGCTGGGCCAGTTCGAGGAGAATCCTCAGGAGGGCCCAGACGACACGCCGGGCTTTGCCGGATCATCGAAGCTGGTGGGGATCGACAACTTCCTCGAGCGACTGGACGAGACGTCTGAGCATCGGCCGGATGCGGCGGAGTATCTGGCCGCCCGTTTGATCCAGTTCATGATCGCGGACACGGATCGCGGCGGTGACCAGTGGCGATTCGCGCGGTTCGAGAATCCGAACGGGCGCGGCTATCTGTGGCGTCCGGTGGCGCGGGATCACGACTTTGCGTTCATGCTGCCGCAGGGACTGATCGGGTACGCGAGCACGTTCTCGTATCCGAAGCTGTCGCGTTTCGACGCGACGTACGAGCCGATCGAAACCCTGACGTTCATGACGCGGGACATGGATCGCAGGCTGCTGGCGGAACTGCCGCGCGAGCGCTGGGACAGCGTGGTGGCGGCATTGCAGGCACAGCTGACCGACGATGTGCTGCGAGCGGCGGTGGAGCGACTTCCGGAGGAATGGCAGCCGCATGCTGCACCGCGTCTGCTCGAGGGCATGCAGGGGCGACGCAACGCACTTCCCGAGATTGCGGACGATTTCTTCGTGATGGTCTCGCACGAGGCCGATGTGCATGCGACTGCGGAATCCGAGCTCGCGGAAGTCGAGCGCCTCGCCGATGGCAGTGTTGAAGTACGGTTGTACGGACCGGACGCCGCGGCTGCGCGGCCGATGGCTGCCGCCCTGCCGAGTCCGCCTGCGAACGGTGTGCGATCCTCTGCGGAGGGTGCAGGCGCACCGTACTTCCAGCGGCGGTTCCTGCCGCAGGAGACGCGGGAGATCCGGCTCTACATGCTGGGCGGCGACGACGAGGTGCGCGTGACGGGTGTAGCCGACGAGAGCATTCGCGTGCGCGTGATCGGCGGCGGGGGAGATGACGTGCTCGCCGACGCATCATCGGTGGCGACAGGTGGGTGGGCGACGACGTTCTACACGGCGCACGGCGAGGATCGTGTTGTGCGCGGTGATGACACGCGTGTGGATGACAGCGAGTTCGCCGCGCTGCTGCCGGGACGACCGCTCGACCTGGTCGAGCTCGCACCGGATCCCGATGCTCCGCCGGATGAAGAGGAAGATGAAGAGGATGAAGGTGAGGAGAGCGTCGGGCTTCAGGAGGACGTGACCGAACGGCTGCTCCGTCCGACCTATCGCGACTGGGGACACACGTCCGGGTTCAGCCCCGCGGCCGATTTCCGCAGCGGCTCCGGTCTGCTCCTCGGTGTGGGCACGGACTACACGCGCTACGGATTTCGTCGCGAGGAATACAAGTACGAGCTGAGCGCGAGAGCGCTCTACGCGTACGACACCGGCGGCTTCGGCATCGAGGCTTTCGGCGATTACCATCCGGAGAACACGAACCTGGGTCTGTCGCTCGAGGCGAGCGCGACACAATTCGAAACATACCGCTTCTTCGGGTACGGCAATGATACCGAGCATCCGGTGGGTGTATCGCCGCGGGTGTATCGCGATCAGCTGACGCTCCGTCCGGCAGTCTATTGGGAGTCGGAGGGGACGTATTTCGGGATCGGTCCGATCCTGCGCTACGGCAGTCCGAACTATGACGAAGGCAGTCCCATCGACCTGCTCCAGCCGCTGGGCGCGGCTACATTCGCGCAGGCGGGTGCTGCCGCGGAGCTGCGCCTGGACAGGGGCGTGCACATCGGCGGGAACGCAAACGGCTATTCCCTGGCCGCGGGCGCGACTGCGTACCCGTCACTGCTCGATGTGGGACAGCCGTTCGGCAGCACACACGCCGTTGCGCGTGCGTGGATTCCGCTGGGCCGGCCGTTCGTCGCACTCCGCGCGGGCGGCGAGATGGTCTGGGGCGACTTCCCCGTGCACGAGGCGGCGTTCCTGGGCGGTCGCACGTCCCTGCGCGGCTTCGAGAGCGATCGCTTCGCGGGCGACGCGTCGGTGTACGGCAGCACCGAGCTGCACCTGCCGATCACGACGATGGAGCTCCTGGTGCACGGAGAGCTCGGCGTGTTCGGTCTCGCTGACGCCGGCCGGGTGTTCATGGATGGCGAGTCGCCCGGAGGATGGCACACGAGCTTCGGCGGCGGTACCTGGTTCGCTACGATGGG
>DATABQ010000558.1:0-11702 GCA_036259495.1 Longimicrobiales bacterium
CGATGCGATCCGGTCGGTTCAGCTGATTGCGGGTGCGATCGCGGATGCGATCGAGCAGGGCCGTCGTGAGCTGCCGCCGGAAGCGCGCCGTCGTGCGGACGAGGTCGAGGCGGTCACGTACTCGTCGGAGGGCGGGCTCGCGCAGGACACGTCGGCACAGGAGGGCGACAAGGGCAAGCGTCGCCGTCCTGCGCCGACGTGTCCTGTGCGAGCCCGCCCTCCGAAGAGTACGTAACTGCCTCGACCTCGTCCGCGCGGCGGCGCGCTTCCGGCGGCAGCTCGCGACGGCCCTGCTCGATCGCGTCCCCGATCGCGCCGGCTATCAGCTGCACCGATCGGATCGCGTCGTCATTTCCAGGCACCGCATAGTCGATCAGATCCGGATCGGCGTTCGTGTCCGCAATCGCGATCACCGGGATACCCAGCTTGCGGGCTTCCTTGACGGCGATCAGCTCCTTCTTCGCGTCCACCACGAACAACGCGCCCGGCAGGCGGCCCATCTCCTTCACGCCGCCCAGGTACTTCGCGAGCTTGTCCCGCTCACGCTGGAGCAGCAGCTGCTCCTTCTTCGTGTAGAACTCGTACGCGCCCTCCTCGAGGCCGCGATCCAGCTCCTTCAGACGGCGGATCTGCTTCTTGATCGTCGTGAAGTTCGTCAGCATCCCGCCGAGCCACCGCTCCGTGACCCAGAACGCACCCGCGCGCTCGGCCTCGGCTTCGATGATCGGACGCAGCTGACGCTTGGTGCATACGAAGAGGACACGATTGCCATCGAGCGTGACTGCACGCGTCGCGGCCTTCGCCTCTTCCAGCGCCTTCAGTGTCTTCTGGAGATCAATGATGTGGATTCCGTTGCGTGCCGCGAAGATGTACCGCTTCATCTTCGGGTTCCAACGGCTGCTCTGGTGGCCGAAGTGGACGCCGGCCTCCAACAGATCCTTTACCTGGGTTTCCGCCATTCCGTCGCTTGCCTTCACTTGGCGCGGGCTCCGCCGCACGCCCTGGGGTTAATCGATACGACGCACTCCGCGCCGATCGCTTCCACCGCCTTCGTCCGGCCGCCGACCCCGGGCAGGGGACCCCAGCGGTACCGTCCGGCAGTGTGATGGATACGTGCAATCGCGGAGTCGGCGGGCGAATGTACCGCCCGCCCGCTCCGCGAGTGACTAACGCTTGGAGAACTGGAAGCGCTTGCGGGCGCCCGGCCGGCCCGGCTTCTTGCGCTCGACCTCGCGCGGATCGCGCGTCAGCATGCGCTTCTCGCGCAGCGCCAGCCGCATCTCCGCGTCATATTTGATCAGCGCCCGTGCGATGCCCAGCCGGACTGCACCGGCCTGGCCCGTCTGACCACCGCCATCCACGTTGATCTTCACGTCGAAACGGCCCTTCGTGCCCGTCGCGACGAGCGGCTCCTCAGCCCACGTCTGGTGCGCCGGCCGCGGGAAATAGTCCTCGAACGTCCGGCCGTTGACCGTCCAGGTGCCCGTGCCCGGCTTCAGCCACACACGCGCTACGCTCGTCTTCCGTCGGCCGAGGCCGTGGTACTGTTCTGTCGCCATATCAGATCTCGATCGCTTCCGGCTGCTGCGCCTCGTGCGGGTGGTCCGGTCCTGCGTACACCTTGAGCTTGCGACGCATCAGACGCCCCAGGTTGTTCTTCGGCAGCATCCCCTTCACGGCCAGATCGATGATCCGGTCGGGGTGCTTCGCCTGCATGTCCTTGAACGGGATGTGCTTCTCGCCGCCCATGTAGCCAGTGTGGCGGAAGTACGTCTTCTTCTCGGCCTTGGTGCCCGTGAGCCGCACCTTCTCGGCATTGACGACGACCACGAAGTCGCCCGTGTCGAGGTGCGGCGTGAACATCGGCCTGTGCTTGCCGCGCAGCAGCTGAGCGACCTCGCTGGCGAGCCGGCCGAGAACCTTGTTCTCCGCATCGACGATGAGCCAGCGGCGCTGGATGTCCGTGACTTTTGGCGTATACGTTTTCATACTGACCCTGATAGTGGCGTCCTGCAAAGCTTTGAAGCATATGAAGGGGAGGGTGGGCTGTCAAGTTCCCCGGGAGCTCGCTCATGAGGCCAGGGGCCGCTTACGAGGCGGCACGGGGTCGCTCAGCGGGAGGGCGTTCACTCCGGCGCCACGGCTCGCTCTTTTCACACAGAGCCGCTGAGGAGCAGAGCCGCAGAGGAGCAGGGCCGCGGACGTTCATTGCGCATTGCGCATTGCCATTGCGCTTTCAGCTTCGCGGTCCGCCAGGCGTCTTCGTCTGTTCAACAACCATGGAACATGGCAGACCAGGGCATGTCGGCAGAGGTCTGTTGTCCCTTGTCGGTCAACAACGGGCACGAGGCCCTGCCGGGGACCGACGCAGGACGCGAGTCATGAAACAACACGAGCCGGGCCGCGCCAGTTCAGGCACGTGTAAAGGACATGAGTCATGAAGCAGCATACACGTCTGGCGGCTCTGCTCCTCAGCGGCTCTGCGTGAAAAGAGCGAGCCGTGGCGCCGGGACGCACCACGCTGGACGCGCGCTACCGCAGCATGAACGTCTCGAGGTACCGCGCGCGCGACGCGTGCCGGAGACGCACGAGTGCCTTCTCCTTGATCTGGCGGACGCGTTCCCTGGTGATGCCGAGCAGCGCACCGATCTCCTCGAGCGTCATCGGATCGTGGCCGTCCTCGAGCCCGAAGTAGAGGCGGAGCACCTTTGCCTCTCGCTCCTTCAGGGTGCCGAGTGCCTCTTCGACGGTGGACGCGAGCGCGCGCTCGTACGTCTCGTCGTCGGGACCCGCGGAGAACTGATCGGGCAGGTAGTCGAGCAGGCGGTTGTCCTCGCCTGGTGTGAGCGGCGCGTCGAGGGAGAGGTGCGTCTGGGAAATGGCGAGCGTGCGCTGGACCTCGTCCTCGGACAGGTCGAGCTCGTCGGCGAGCTCCTCGACGGTCGGCTCGCGCCCGAGCTCCTGGAGCAGCGTGGAGCTGCGCTTGCCGATGCGATGCAGTGCACCGGCGCGGTTCAGCGGCACGCGGACGATGCGGCTCTGTTCAGCGAGCGCCTGGAGGATCGCCTGCCGAATCCACCATACCGCATAGGAGATGAACTTGATGCCCTTCGTCTCATCGAATTTGTGAGCCGCGCGGATGAGGCCGAGGTTGCCCTCGTTGATCAGGTCGCCGAGTGCGACGCCCTGGTTCTGATACTTCTTCGCGACGGACACGACGAAACGAAGGTTGGAGCGGACGAGCTTGTCGAGCGCTTCGGCGTCGCCCTTGTGGATCTTCTGGGCGAGGTCGACTTCGTCCTCGCGCTTCAGGAGTGGATAGGCGCTGATCTCCTTGAGGTACTGATCCAGGGAGCTCTCGTCGTACATCCCCTTGCGGGTCGTATTGAAACTCATACGACTCTCCGGCGCTTGCGATGCGTAGTGGCCACGTTGCCTGCGACGCCGTGGGCGCCGCGTGGAGCAGGAGATCTATGGATCATGCCTCGACGGCAGTATGGTCGGAAAAGTTTCGCGCGAGGGCTCGTCGAGAGCAGGAGTGCGGGCGCGCGCGAAGGAGACGCGTGCGCCGAAGAGTGGGTTGTTCACCTGGAGCAAGTCGCCGGCCGGCAGCGTGCTCTCCATGCTTCCTGTTGGAATGCGAAGCGTCTCGACGACAACGCTCGAACGACAAGGAAGAGGCCGAATGCGATGACGAACGACTTCGTGCATTCCCACGCCGCGCCGTACCGGTACTGCGGAGGCCCGGGATTCGCCCGCGAGCGGCATCTCGTCGACCAGGATGGTTCTGGTCGCACAGCCGAGCGAGTCACGCATTACAACCACTGCAAATCCTACCGTCGGGGTCTGCCTGCTGTCAAACTCGCGCGCGACAGATGCCGGCCCCGGCGAGTGGGTGTGCTTTGATGGAACGTTCGTCGGGGTAGAAGACTGACGAAACGGTAACGCATGGGTGTGCGGCGCGCCAGTGGCACCCCGTCGGACGCGGAACCCATTCTGCAGATCGGCCGCGTGGGAAAGCGCCGTGTCCCCGATCACAAGGCCAGTCCCTGCCGCAGCCGCGACTTCAAGCGCGATACCGCCGTCGGTGAAATGTTCAGAAACTCCGCGACACTCTTCCCTGTGTATCCGGCCGAGAGCGCACGGGCGACCACGCGGCTTCGCACTCGGACGAGAGGTCGGGTAGAGCCGCCGCTGCGCAGCAGCTCCATCGGGAACTGCGGATCGACATCCTTCAGCGTGATGAGGATGTGGTCGCGCAGATCGAGCGCACGATCCGTCGGCGAGTCTGTCCTCGCGATGCGCAGCGGGCGTGCGCTGCCGAACTCGCGATGCCAGTGAAGATCGCCGCCAATGGAGAGCGGCGCGCGCGGCACCGGGTGATACGAATCGGATTCGTCGCTCAGGTACAGGTCCATCGCCATGCGCCAGCGGATGAACGCGCGATAATCACGTCGGCAGCGCTCGTGCGTCTGTTCCGATGCCGACGCGAACACGCGCACCGCCTGCTCTACTGCCAGCGCGTAGCGCGCCGGCGTGCCCGGCTCTGCACCACGAGCGTAGTCGCGATGGGATGTCCAGGCATACCGGTCTGCGGAACTGACCAGCCCCGCGCGGACAGGATTCAGATGCACGTATGCGATCATGCTCCTGAAATACTCGGGATCGTGACAGCAGACGTGAGCATAGCGACCCTGGAAGACATGCCCGGCGCGTCCCTTCCTGCGGTTCACGAGCAGTGCTATGCGACGCAGCAGCGGCTGCATGAATTCGCTCAGCGGCCGTCGCCCGTGCACTACGACGACGTGGATGTGGTTCCGCATCACCGCGTAGGCCAGGAGCTCGGCGTCGGAGTACTGGACCGACCCGCGGATCAACTCCGCGATGTACCGCTCCGCACCCTCGAACAGCGGCTCCTGGCCCTGTGTGCGTGCCGTGATGTGAAACGGCACTCCCGGCAGTCGTGGTCTCAGCAGTCTCCCCATGGACGCCACGATACATCCGCGATCGGGGCGGATACATGGCTGGTTGAGCCGACCTGCAGAATGGGTTCCGCGTCCGAAGGGTGGTCAGTACGGGCCGGCGTCGTACGTATCGATCTGCGCCCGCTGCAGTTTACCGGAATAATCGACGTAGCAGACCTTCGTCTCCGAATAGAACTCGTAGACCTCCCAGCCGCCTTCCCGGTGCCCGTTGCCGGTCTGCTTGACGCCGCCGAACGGCAGGTGGGCCTCTGCGCCGATCGTCGGAGCGTTGATGTATGAGATGCCGTTGTCGAGCTCTAGCATCGCGCGGAACGACGCACGGACATCGTTCGTGTACAGCGAACTCGACAGGCCGTACTTCACTTCGTTGTTGATGCGGATCGCCTCATCCAGGTCGCTGAAGCGGATCACGCTCAGCACCGGCCCGAACACCTCCTCTACCGCCAGCCGCGAGCCCGGCTTCACACCCTTGAGGATGGTCGGCTGGAAGAAGTAGCCGCGGTCCAGGTCGCCGCCCGACGCGCGCTTGCCGCCTGTCAGCACCTCGTCACCCTCGCCGATGGCCACGTCGACATAGCTCTCCACCTTTTCGAGAGCGGCCTGGTTGATGAGCGGGCCGACATCGTTTCCATCGACGAGGCCGCTGCCGAGCTTGAGCCCGTTGGCTCGATCGACCAGCTGCTCGAGGAATGCGTCGTGGATGTCGTCGTGCAGCAGCAGACGGCTGGTCGCCGTGCAGCGCTGGCCGGTCGTGCCGAACGCGCCCCACAGGACACCATCGATCGCCAGGTCCATCGGTGCATCCGGCATCACGATCTGCGCGTTCTTGCCGCCCATCTCGAGCGACAGCCGCTTGTGCATGCGGCCGCAGACGGACCCGATCTCCGATCCGACTGCCGTCGATCCCGTGAACGAGATCACCGGGACCTCCGGATGCGCGACCATTGCAGCGCCGACCTCTTCGCCGAAGCCGTGCACGAGCTGCACGACGTCCGGCGGCAGTCCTGCCTCGAGCAGCACTTCCACGAGTATGGTCGACGTGTGCGGCACGTCTTCGGCCGGCTTCAGGATCACCGAGTTCCCGCACACGAGCGCCGGGAACATCTTCCACGTCGGGATCGCGAGCGGGAAGTTGAACGGTGTGATGAGTCCGGCCACGCCGATCGGGCGGCGATACGTCATCGCCCATTTGTCGCGCAGCTCGCTCGGCACGGTGTGGCCGAACAGGCGACGGCCCTCGACCGCCGCGTAGTACGCGGTGTCGATACCTTCCTGAACATCGCCGCGCGTCTCGTTCAGCACCTTGCCCATCTCGCGCGTCATCGCGCGGGCGATCTCTTCCTTCCGCTCCGTCAGGATGTCGCCGACCCGGCGCAGCACATCGCCACGCAGTGGCGCAGGCGTGCGGCGCCACTGCTCGAATCCGCGCTTCGCAGATCCGATGGCGCGCTCCAGATCCTGAGCATCCGAGCGAGGGAACTCGCCGATCAGATCATCGTTGTCTGCCGGGTTCCGGTTCTCGAACGTCCGTCCGCTCGCCGAATCAGTCCACTCGCCCGCGATAAAATTCCGGAACTGCTCTGCCATGTTCTAATTCCCCTGTTCCATGATTATGGGAGTCGGAGTGGGTGAGCTGAAGAGCGTCGGTACGGAACCGAGTGCGGCCGTGGCCAGATCCATTCCACCACTCCCGCCACCCCCACTCCCACTCCCACTCCCTCACCCTGTAACTCACCCACTCCCAATCCCTCTACCTGCCGAATCCGTTCAACTATCTTCCCTCACCAACCCGTATCGCTCGATCTTCTTGTACAGATTCGACCGCGGCATCTCGACACGACGCGCCGTCTCGCTCACGTTCCAGTCGTTCTCGCGCAGCCGGGCGAGGATGAAGGCGCGCTCGGCGCGCTCCTTGAACTCGGAGAACGTGGCCGCGCCGAGCATGTCGGCCGACAGGGCATCGCCCGTGTTCCGGCCGCCGACGAGCCGCTCGACGTCCGCCGCCGTGATGTCGCCGCCGCGGCCGAGGATGAGAAGTCGCTCGACGGTGTTGCGCAGCTCGCGCACGTTGCCGGACCAGTCGAGGCGGGAGAGCGCCTCGAGTGCGGCAGGCTCGAAGTCGCGGACCGGGAGGCGCTGCTCCTCGATGGCCTTCCGCGCGAAGTGGTGCACGAGCATTGGCACGTCTTCGCGTCGCTCGCGGAGCGGTGGAACGTGGATCGGCACCACGTTCAGTCGATGGTACAGGTCTTCACGGAAGCGGCCGGTGCTGATCTCCTCATCGAGCGTCTTGTTGGTCGCCGCAATAACGCGGACATCGACGCGTATCGGCTTCTCTCCGCCGACGCGCGTGATGATCCCCTCCTGGAGCGCGCGCAGCACCTTTGCCTGCGCCGCGAGGCTCATGTCGCCGATCTCATCGAGGAACAGCGTTCCGCCGGTCGCCTGCTCGAACTTGCCGGCGCGGTCGGCATGGGCGCCGGTGAACGACCCCTTCATATGGCCGAACAGCTCGCTCTCGATCAGCTCGGACGGGATCGCGGCGCAGTTGACCTCCACGAACGGCTCTTCGCTGCGCGCGGAGAGTCGGTGGATCGCGCGTGCGACCA
The DNA here is from genome assembly GCA_036259495.1 of Longimicrobiales bacterium. GTDB lineage: Bacteria > Gemmatimonadota > Gemmatimonadetes > Longimicrobiales > RSA9 > SH-MAG3. Next base: position 7,595 of record DATABQ010000558.1, read on the forward strand.
GCTCCTTGCCCGTGCCGTTCTCACCTGTGATCAGTACGCGCGCGTCCGTCGGCGCGACCTTCTCGATGCGGTCGAGCAGCGATCGAATCGCGAAGCTGCGGCCGACGATTTCGTAGCGGCTCTCCACCTCGCCGCGCAGCCGCGCGTTCTCCTGGACGAGACCGCGCTGCTGGAGCGCATTGCGGATCGTGAGCAGGAGTCTGTCGGTATCGAGCGGCTTCTCGAGGAAGTCGTATGCCCCGCGCCGTGTCGCTTCGACCGCAGTTTCGATGTTGCCGTGGCCGCTGATCATGACCACGCAGGCATCGGCGTCGTGCTCGCGAATGTGGTCGAGCGCCTCGAGACCGTCCATCCGCGCCATCTTCACGTCCATGAAGACCAGGTCGGGGCGGAGGTCCTCATACGCCTGGATGGCTTCACCGCCGCCGGCTGCGACACGCACGTCGTGGCCCTCGTACTCGAGGACCTGACGCAGGATCTTGCGGATCCCTTCTTCGTCGTCGACGACCAGAATGTTCGCCATCAGCGTCCGTGTGTGCGTTTCAGTTGCGCCGCCTCAGTTACCATCGGCACGTGGACGCGCCAGCAGCACGAGCGAGTCTCCGCGGATGTACGCCGCCGCCGCGCCCGCGGGCAGCGGGACCGCGATCGCGTCATCCGGCAGGCCGGCTTCGTCGCGCCGGCCGAGCCGCGTGAGCGCGCCGGCAATGAAGCGCTCCGGCAGCGGCACGCGCGCGGCGCTCACGTCATCGATACCGAAGCCGATGCGGCCCGAGTCGAGCGGGATCAGCTTGCCCGAGACGGCGAGCTCCGTGGTATCCGGCAGGAAGGCCGCAGCCTCGCCGAAACCATCGACGCGGGGAAGCTTGTCGATCGGCACGCGCGCGCGCAACTGCAACTGGTCGCCGTCGAGGCTGACCTGCGGCGAGTCCAGGAACGCGGGCAGCACGCCGCGGTACGTGTGCAGGAGCAGGCTCTCGAGCTCGATCGCGGACAGCGAGACAGAAGTCGCGGTACCCGCGCGGAGCGAGTCCAGCCGGGCCTCGGCTCCCGCGGCGAGCTCGGCGGATGGCTCGAGCACCTCCTCCTCGGTTCCGCGCCAGTCGTTCCACGCCGTTCGTATGCGATCGCGGAACATCCACGCGCCGGCCAGCAGAAGAAGAACCATGAGCAGCGCGATCGCGCGGCGCAGACAACCCATCACACATCCTCCTTCTCGCCGAACGGGCGGCGCAGCACCGTCGAGTAGCGTGAACCGCCGGGTCCCATGACACTCTGCATGAGTTCGACGCTTTCGACGGTGATCATCGATTCGTATTCCAGAAGACCGGCCATGCGCTCGATGTCGAGCGGCTTCGTTCCGTTGCGTGTGCGACCGATCGTGATGTGCGGGCGGAACGGGCGCTGCTCGCGCGGGAACCCGAGGCGTGAGAGCGCCGGCTCCAGCTCGCGCTGGAGCGCTGCCAGCTCGGCGTCACCGACTACGCCGACCCACAGGATGTTCGCACGTCGAAGCGATGGGAATCCGCCGAGGCCACCGATGCGCAGAGTGAGCGGCGAGCGGCGCGCAGCAGCGATCTTCAGCACCTCATCGACTACCTCGACGGCCGGACCTTCCGTGTCACCGAGGAACTTCACAGTGAGGTGGAGCGCATCGGCATCGATCCAGCGCACCGGAAGGCCTTTATCGCGCAGCGGCTCGAGCGCGTCGTAGAGGCGCACTCGCTCTCCATGCGGCAGATTCAGTGCGACGAATGTCCTCACACGCCGCTCCGTACCGGGCGCGGCGCCGTGGCGTGCAGCACGGTCGATACTGCGGTGAGCGCTCGCTCCACATCGTTCATCGTCGACGACCAGCCGAGCGAAAAGCGGAGCGCGCCCGTTCGCTCCGTGCCGAGCATGCGGTGAACCTCCGGCGCGCAGTGCAGCCCCGCGCGTGTAAGAACACCGTGCTCGCGATCGAGTCGCGACGCGAGTGTCGAAGCGGAGCTGCCATCGGTCGTGATCGTGACGATCGGCATTCCCGCAGGCGAGGAGGGCGACAGGACGTGCACGCCGTCGATCGCGGCGAGGCCGTCGCGCAGCGCCTGCTTCAGCACCGACAATCGTTCATGGATCGCCTCGACACCCTCCTCCAGAACGACGGCAATGCCTGCCGCGAGACCTGCGATCGCCGGTCCGTTGATCGTGCCGGCCTCGAGGTGATCCGGATACGTCGCCGGCATTTCGCGTTGCATGGAATCACCGCCCGTGCCACCCGTGATGAGCGGCTCCACGTCGATACCTTCGCGGACCCACAGTCCGCCGATGCCCTGCGGGCCGAGCATGCCCTTGTGCCCCGTGAACGCGACCATGTCGACACCGGCGGCCGCAGTATCGAATGGTGCGTGCCCTGCGACCTGCGCCACATCCACGAGCGTGAGCGCACCGGCGTCGCGTGCAGCACGCGCGAGCGCACCGACATCGAGACGCGTGCCGAGGACATTCGATGCAGCGTTGATCGTCAGCAGCCGCGCGCCGTCGAGTGCGCGGGTCAGAGCGGCGTCGTCCAGCCCTCCATCCGCAGCTACATCGATGAGCACGATGTCGACGCCGTGATGCTTCGCGAGGGCCGCGGCGGGACGGAGCACCGCGTTGTGGTCGAACGTCGTGACAACGACGCGCTCACCGGCATGTACAGTACCGTGAAGGGCGGTGTTCAACGCGAACGTCGCATTGGCCGTGAACGTGATGCGCCCCGCGTCGCCCGGGATGTTCAGCAGACTGGCGACGGACTGGCGGCAGTTCAGTGCGATGCGGCCCGCTTCGATGGCAAGCCGGTGTCCACCTCGACCGGGCGTCGCACCGACGGATTGCAGGTAGGCGGTCACCGCGTCGATCACCGCACGCGGCCTGAGCGCGGATGTCGCTGCATGGTCGAGATAGGCGAGCTCAGTCACTGCCGCTCGAGTAAAGCGTGGTGACACTGGATCGGGCGTCGACTTCCGCCGTATCGGCGGCGCCTGCGTCGGAGACCCGCTCGGAGAGCACCGCGGTACGGGGATGATCGGCACGGGCATCCAGCGCGGCAGCGTCGGAATCGGATCGGTCCGCAAACGCGGCAGCATCGAGAGCGATGTAGCGGAAGCCGCGGCGTCGAAGTGCCGGCGCTGCACCACGCGCAGCGTCGGCGTCCGCACCCGTGACGACGGCGATATCCCCATGAAAGCCGGCGGGCTCGTGCGGAGGCACGGCTGTGGATGTGACTTCCGCTGTGGCAGCCGCACCGATCTGCACGAGCGCCTCGTTCAGGGCACCGCGCCGATAACCCTCGACATCGATCAGCACACGCACATCGTCCGACGCAGTGATGCGATCGTAAATCGCACCCGCGATGAAGAACGCGCGGCCCAGCTCGGCGGGCGCGAGCTCGATACGCAGGCAGTCGTCATGATGCCGCACGCGCAGCTCGCGAAAGCCGAGGGCGCGCAGTGCCTCTTCCGCACGCTCCACCGCGCGCAGCCGGGCCGGTGTCACGGCAATCCCATAGGGCAGCCGGCTGGACAGGCATGGAGCGGACGGCTGGTCCCAGGTCGGCAGACCCATCCGTGCAGAGAGCTCCCTCACATCCGCCTTCGTTAGTCCCGCTTCGAGCAGCGGCGACCGCACGTCATTCTCGCGTGCGGCAGCGAAGCCCGGCCGGTAGTCGCCCGCATCGTCCGCATTCGAGCCGTCCAGTACGGTTCGGAGCCCGCGCTCGCGCGCGACACCGAGCAGCTTCGGCCACAGCTCGGACTTGCAGTAGTAGCACCGGTTTGACGGGTTGGCGGTGTAGCGCTCATCCGCGAGCTCGTCAGTCTCGATCTCCAGATGCGGAATGCCGAACGTGCGCGCGCATTCCAGCGCGACATCGCGCTGGACCATCGGGTACGCAGCGCTCCGGCCGGTCACGGCCAGGACGTTCTGCCGGCCGAGCGTCTGCACTGCCGCCGCGGCCAGGAACACGGAGTCTACGCCGCCCGAGTAGCCAATACACACGGAATCGCACTCGCGGAGTATCTGCCGCAGCCGATCGTATCGCTGGTCGAGCGACACGGATTCCGTCGGTGGTTCATCTATGTCGATCATT
>DATABQ010000559.1:0-1933 GCA_036259495.1 Longimicrobiales bacterium
AGCTGACGCACGTCGTCCGCGTCCTGCGCGTCGGGTGCGAGCCGGAGATACCTGCAGTATTCGCTCACGGCGCGATCGGGCTCACCGATTTCCTCGAGCGCGCGTGCGTGGAGAAATGCGATGTTCGCCGCAGCGGTATCGAGCGCTGCGGCGTTCGCCAGGAGGTCCTCCGCAGCACGGGGGTCGCCCAGCAGTGCGGCCTGGCGCGCGGAGGCCAGCAGGCGTGCCGCCTCGGCTGCATCCTGCGCCGTGCCGGCCGGCGCGGCGGTCACATCCGTGCAGCCGCGTGCTACGGGCGCCGGCACATCTCGCCGGAACGCGAGCTGCTGCGCAGCGGCGTGCTCCGCCGGCCACACGCCCGGAGAGAGGAGTGCGAGCGATATGGCCCACAACACGCTGTTCCACTTCATGCTGTACCGGCTTCAGTGAGGCCTGTCGTCAGCGAACGGTGACGCGGACCGGCTCGGTGCGGTTGGCGCGCGTGCCATCGCCGAGCTGTCCGTCGACGTTGTAGCCCCAGCAGTAGTAATCGTCGGAGGTCGTGCGGCCGCAGGTATGGGAGCCGCTCGCGGCGAGTGTCGTGAAGCGATGCCCGCCGGCCACCGGCACGGGCAGCGGCGAATCGGCTGTGCTGCCGTTGCCGAGCTGGCCGAGGTTGTTGCGCCCCCAGCAGTGCGCGTCGCCATCGCGGGTAAGCGCGCACGTATGCACGGCGCCCGCTGCGGTGCTGACGAATCGCGCATCCGCCCGCACGCGGATCGGACGCGCACTGTCGTCGTGACTGCCGGAACCGAGCTGTCCGCTGGCGTTCCGGCCCCAGCAGTACGCCTCACCATTCGACGTCACGGCGCACGCGTGTCTTGCGCCGGCGCTGACACTGGTGAACGACAGGTCGCCGCTCACGCGTGTCGGCATCGTGCGGCTGCCGGTGGTTCCATCGCCCAGCTGCCCATCCGCGTTTCCGCCCCAGCAGTAGACGATGTTGCCGCTGGTGAGTCCGCACGTGTGACTCCAGCCGGCAGAAAGCAGCGTGAACGTGTGAGCGCCCGAGACTGCCACGGGCGAGCTCCGGTCGGCCGAGCTTCCATCGCCCGTCTGGCCGCTGCTGCCATCGCCCCAGCAGAACGCACTGCCATCGGCCTCCAGCGCGCACGTATGCCCGAGTCCGGCGGTGATCGCCGCGAATCGCCGGGCTGTCCGCGCGGGGGCGGGGACGGCTCGATCGGTCAGATCGCCCGTGCCGAGCTGCCCTTCCGCATTCTCGCCCCAGCAGTGCGCCCGGCCATCGCGATCGAGACCGCACGTGTGGGACACGCCCGCAGCGATGCGCGCGAACGTGATGCCGCCCCGCACAGCCGACGCGCCGGTCGTCCGCCTGTTGTCGCCGGAGCCGAGCTGACCGCTGTCGTTGGCGCCCCAGCACGTCGCGCCGCCCTGCGCGGCGAGGAGGCAGGTGTGGATGCCGCCGGCCGTAACCGCGAACTCCACGCGGACACCCGCGACCGGACTGCCGCGTTCATCCTCCACGCGCACCTCGATAGGCTCAGGCAGCACGCTGCCCGCGGGAGCTTCCTGATCGGAGCCGGTCACCGCCACGAGCCGGTCGATCGTGGTTGCAATCCCCGTCGCACCGACCGTGATCGTCGATTCCGGCATGCCGCGCACGCGCGCGGTCAGCTCGTTCATGCCCGGTTCCGGCCCGAGCGTCCACTGGGCCATTGCCAGGCCGCGCTCATCACTGACCGCCGAGCTCGACGCTACGCTTCCTCCGCCGGCGACCACCTCGATGTCGACGGTCGCTCCCGGAACGGCCCGGCCTTCCTCATCCGCCACGAGCAGCCCGACGGGCAGGGGCAGCGGCTGTCCGACGTGACCGGTCTGGTCGTTGGTGAGCAGCACGAGGCGCGCGGGCTCGCCGGGCGGTACGGTTGCA
>DATABQ010000560.1:0-4157 GCA_036259495.1 Longimicrobiales bacterium
GAACGCCCACCACCGCGTCGCCGGATCCAGCTGGCCGAGCAGGACATTGTCGTAATTGACGAGCAGGAGAGCTGCGGCGGCACCCACACAAGTGAGCACGGCCGGCACAAACCACAGACTGTCGACCATGTTGAGCCAAAGGGCCTTCAGTCTGGCCATATCTCTTCCTGTGGGAGTGAACGTGCGGTCGGCCAGGCGCACGTCACGTGCCGCGGGGCCGCATGCTTTAGCTACGAACTCCTTCGATCTTGACCGCAAGCCAAAACGATGTTTAGTTGAAGCTAAATATGAAGGCACTGACACTGCGCTCCGGCGCCGACCGATCGCTCCGCATGTGTGACTTCTTCCGCGGGGTGGCCGCGCGCCCACGGACGGGTTGCTGGCCCGATCGACCAGGTACACGCGTGCACCTGCCGCAGTATGCCCTGGTCGTCGCTGCCGCCGTGATGCTATTGGCAGGATGCGGCCGCGAGCCTGCCCGTCGGGCGGACGATACGCGGCTTCGCGTCGTGGCGACGACCGGCATGATCGCTGACGTCGCAGATCGCATCGGCGGCTCGCGGGTGCTGGTGGAAGCGTTGATGGGGCCGGGGGTGGACCCGCATCTGTACAAGGCGAGTGCGGGCGATGTGCGGCGTCTCTCGCGTGCGGATCTCGTGCTGTACAACGGGCTGCATCTCGAGGCGGCGATGGGCGAGGTGCTGGAGGAGATGGGTCATCGGAAGCACACGGTGGCTGTGACGGACTGGATCGATCGTGCTTCGCTGACGGCGCCGCCAGAGTTCCGGGGCAACTACGACCCACACGTCTGGTTCGACGTCCGGCTGTGGATGCGTGCAGTTCAGCGGATCGAGGCTGCGTACGTGCAGGCGGACCCGCTGCATGCGGCGGAGTATGCCGAGCGGAGTGCTGCCGTTCTGCGCGACCTGGCGGAGCTGGACGAGTGGGTACGTGCGCGCACGGCTCAGGTACCGCCGGAGCGGCGGGTGCTGGTCACGGCACACGACGCATTCGGCTACTTCGGCCGTGCGTACGGCTTCGAGGTGAAGGGCCTGCAGGGAATCAGCACGGCATCGGAAGCCGGAACAGCCGATGTGCAGCACCTAGCTGACGAGATTGCCCGGCGTCGCATACCGGCGATCTTCGTCGAGACGTCGATACCGCGGCGCACGATCGAAGCCGTGCAGGCGGCGGTGCGTTCGCGGGGATTCGAGGTTGCGATCGGCGGCGCGCTGTACTCGGACGCATTGGGCAACCCGGGCACGCAGGCGGGGACGTATGTCGGCATGGTCCGCAGCAATGTCGAGACGATTGTCGGTGCGCTCACGGGCACCGGTGCCACTGTAACCGCAGCGGAGCGGGAATGACGGATCAGACTGCGATAGAAGTGAACGACCTGACGGTGGCATATCGTGAGCAGCCGGTGTTGTGGGACATCGATCTCACGGTACCGGCGGGTGTGCTGATGGCGATCGTGGGTCCGAACGGCGCGGGCAAGACCACGCTGATCAAGGCGATGCTCGGCCTCCTGAAGCCGGCCGCCGGTCAGGTTCTGATTCACGGCAAGCCCTATGATGAGCAGCGGCGACTGATCGCGTACGTGCCTCAGCGCGGCAGCGTCGACTGGGACTTCCCGACGTCCGTGCTGGATGTCGTGCAGATGGGCCGCTACGGCGCGCTGGGATGGCTGCGTCGTGTCGGGCGTCGCGAGCGGGACCTGTCGATGGAGGCGCTCGAGAAGGTGGGGATGGCGGACTTCGCACACCGGCAGATCAGCCAGCTCTCGGGCGGTCAGCAGCAGCGTGTGTTCCTCGCCCGTGCGCTGGTGCAGGATGCACGCGTGTACCTGATGGACGAGCCGTTCCAGGGTGTGGATGCGAAGACGGAGCGTGCCATCGTCACTGTGCTGCAGGCGCTGCGTGAGGCGGGCGACACTGTGGTCGTTGTGCATCACGCTCTGCAGACCGTGCCTGAATACTTCGACTGGGTGACGCTGCTGAACGTGCGGAAGATCGCGGCCGGCCCTGTGGACGATGTGTTCACGCAGGAGAACCTGCGTGTGACGTACGGCGGTCGTGTGCCGTTCCATGGGTCCGCATCGCCACTGCGCGATGAACCGCATACGGGCGGCGGTGCATGGGCGGGCATCGGCGGAGACTGATGGCGACCTGCATTGACAGTAGCTTCATCGATCGCTGCGTGAGATGAATCCGTTCCGCGAGCTCCTCTTCGACTATACGCTGCGCACCGTTGCGCTCGGAGCCGGCACCCTCGGGCTGGTGGCCGGTGCGCTCGGCACGTATGCAGTGCTGCGCCGTCAGAGTCTGCTCGGCGACGCGATATCGCACGCTGCGCTGCCCGGCATCGTGCTCGCGTTCATTCTGACTGGAGCGAAGAGCACGTTCGTGCTGGTGCTGGGCGCGGCGATCGCCGGCTGGCTCGGCACGCTCGTCGTCATGACGGTCGTACGACACAGCCGTGTGCCGGAAGACAGTGCGCTCGGTATCGTACTGTCCGTGTTCTTCGGCGCCGGCCTCGTACTGCTCACGTACGTGCAGAAGCTGCCGAATGCATCGCAGGCAGGGCTCGACCGGTTCCTGTTCGGCCAGGCAGCAACGATGCTGGAGCGGGATGTCGCGGTCATCGCCGGGCTCGGTGCGATCGCGCTCATCGCGGTATTCGCCTTCTGGAAGGAATTCAAGCTGCTGAGCTTCGATCCGGAGTTCGGCGCATCGCTCGGCATTCCCATGCGCGCCGTCGACATCCTGCTGACGACGTTTCTCGTGATCGCGATCGTGATCGGTCTGCAGACGGTGGGCGTTGTGCTGATGAGTGCGATGGTGATCGCGCCCGCCGCAGCCGCACGGCAGTGGACGAACTCGCTCGAGATCATGGTGATCCTGGCCGCGCTGTTCGGCGCGATCGCCGGCGTCACCGGTGCAATGATCAGCAGCTCCGCCGCACACGTGCCGACGGGCCCGACGATCGTGCTCTCTGCTACCGCGCTCGTGCTGATCTCTATGGCCATCGCGCCCGAGCGCGGGCTGGTCTGGGCCGCGGTGCAGCGCAGGCGGCAGCGCCAGCAGATCCGCGCGGACGCGGTGCTCGGCGATCTCTACCTGCTGGCGGGTCAGCATGAAGGCGAGCACGCGCACCACGTAACCGTGCTCGAAGCAATGCGACTCGGGCGCACGGATGTGCGTCGTGCGCTCGGTGTTCTCGAGGAGCGCGGCCTCGCCCGCCGCGACAGTCTCGGCGGCTGGACGATCACCGGTGCAGGCCGCGCCGAGGCCGAGCAGGGCGTGAGCAGCGACGAAGCCCCGGAAGATCTCGCATGAGCATCGAGCTCGAGATCCAGCTCGTCGCGGTCGTGGTGTCGGTCGCGTGCTCCCTCGCGGGCGTGTTCCTCGTCCTGCGTCGCATGGCGCTCATGAGCGATGCGATCAGTCATACCGTGCTGCTCGGCATCGTGCTCGTGTTCTTCATCACGCGCGATATCGCATCGCCGTTCCTCGTGCTCGGCGCTGCAGCGATGGGCGTCGCGACCGTAGGCCTTGTGGAGCTGCTTCGACGCACGCGGCTCGTGCGCGAGGACGCATCGATCGGCCTCGTCTTCCCGGCGCTCTTCAGCATCGCCGTCATTCTGATCACGCGCTACGCCGGCAGCGTGCACCTCGACACCGACGCCGTGCTGCTGGGTGAGATCGCGTTCGCGCCGTTCCGCAGGTTCGAGGTGAACGGCGTCGACCTCGGCCCGCGCTCGCTGTGGGTCATGGGCGGCGTGCTGCTGCTGAACGTCACGTTCATCGCGCTGCTCTACAAGGAGCTCAAGCTCTCGACGTTCGATCCCGGCCTCGCCGCCGCACTCGGCTTCGCACCCGGCGTGCTGCACTACGCGTTCATGACGCTCGTCTCCATCACCGCCGTCGGTGCATTCGACGCCGTGGGATCGATCCTCGTCGTCGCACTGATGATCACACCGCCCGCGACCGCCTACCTTCTGTCGGACAACCTGCCGCGCGTGCTGATCCTGAGCGCCGTCATTGCCGCGGCCGCAGCACTCGCAGGCTTCTGGACCGCCTGGCTCGTCGACGCGTCGATCGCCGGCTGCATGGCCGCGGCCGCCGGCCTGCTGTTCCTGCTCGCATTCCTGTTCG
>DATABQ010000561.1:0-2708 GCA_036259495.1 Longimicrobiales bacterium
CGTCTGCGCAGGCACGCCTGTATCGGTTGTCATGCTCGTTTCTGCTGTACCGTTCGCCCCGTTCACCAACCACTCGCCACATGCCGGTGCAGGTCGCCCCGTGCCGGTCATGACGCTGTCCATGGAGCGTTCACTTTCACACGAGGACGGTACGTACAACCATGGAGCTCTCATGCGAACAGGACGAGTCATCTTCACGGCTCTCGGCATGCTCCTGCTGCACTCGACCATCGCGATGGCACAGCAGACCGGGTCCATCACCGGTCAGGTGCTCGAGGCAGAGACGCAGAAGCCGCTGAGCGACATTCAGGTGCAGGTCACGGGAACCACACGCACAATGCTCACGAACGAACAGGGCCGCTTCCTGTTTGCCGGGGTGCCTGCGGGATCGTACGAGGTGCGGGTGTCGGGGCTGGGGTACGCGCAGAAGTCCGCGCCAGTCACCGTGACCGCCGGCCAGGCGGTAACGGTGCAGCTCGTCCTGGAACCCTCGGCACTCCAGCTCGATGCGCTGCTGGTGAACGCGGTAACCGGTCAGATCGAGCAGAAGCGAGAGCTGGGTAACGTCGTCGGGCGGATCTCGTCGGAGCAGATCGAGCCGGCGATCACCAGCAACCTCTCACAGGTCCTGCAGGCGCGCTCGCCGGGAGTGACGGTGGCATCATCGAGCGGGACTTCAGGCACGAACCAGCGGATCCGCATCCGCGGCTCGAACAGCATTTCGCTGCAGAACGATCCGCTGCTGATCATTGACGGCGTCCAGGTCAGCAACGCATCGGAAGGAATGGCGTCGATCGACCCGAACGCGGTATGGGTCGGTGGTGCGGAGACGTCGCGCTGGAATGATCTGAACCCGGCCGAGATCGAGAGTATCGAGATCATCAAGGGGCCGTCGGCGGCCGCGTTGTACGGAACGGCCGCGGCCAATGGTGTGATCCTGGTGACCACGAAGCGCGGTCGCGCCGGCTCATCTCGGTGGAGCGCGCACGTGGAGTATGGCGGCCTGGACCTGAACACGGAGTTCCCGGCGAACTTCCAGCAGGTCGGCGTCAGCACGACGACCGGCGATCGCGTCGCGTCGTGCAATCTCGATTCACGCTCGCGCAATCTGTGCACGCCCGTCGCCGATTCACTGCTCGTCTACAACCCTCTCGTGGATGCCAATCCGTTCCGCAGCGGCAATCGCCGCTCGCTCGGCATGAGCGTCACGGGCGGATCGGAGTCCGTCGGCTACTTCATCAGCGGTGAGACGGAGAGCGAGCAGGGCGTGCTCGATCCGAATACCGTCGGCCGCCACTCCTTCCGGGCAAACCTGAACGGGCGGCTGCGCGACGACATGAACGTCGCGGTGACGACGGGATACGTGCGCAGCAAGGTGACGCTGCCGTGGAGCGACAACACGGCGTGGGGCGCCATGGGCGCCGGTCTGCTCGCTCAGGCGGGTGACCGCGACGATCCGCTCCGCCAGGGATTCTACCTGCGGCCGCCGAGCGAGTTCTTCTTCGTCGAATCCGGTCAGGAGATCAACCGCTTCACGGGCGGCGTCAACCTCAACTGGCAGCCGCTGTCATGGCTGAGTCTGGTCGCGCAGGGCGGCCTCGATCATGCCGCGCGCCATGACTTCCAGCTTGCGCCGTCCGGCATCACGACGGCGAGCGCATCGCTCGAGGAAGGATTCCGCTACTCCAACCGTTTCAACGTCGAGACCACCACGGCCAACCTGTCGGCGACCGGAACGCACGATCTGCGCGACAACCTGAAATCGACGACTACCGTGGGCGCTGCATACACGCGGGACGGCCTGTTCGGCTCATGGGCCAACGGCCGCCAGCTCCTCGCCGGTACGGGTACGCTCGGCGGTGCGGCCGCCGGTGCCGTGATCGATGAGACTGCACAGGAGATCATCACGATCGGCGCGTATGTGCGCCAGCAGCTCGCGTGGCGTGATCTCGTCTTCCTGACGGCTGCGCTGCGCGGCGATGAGAACAGTGCGTTCGGCGCCGACTTCGAGTTCGTCACGTACCCCGCGTTCAGTGCAGCGTGGGTGCTGTCCGAGGAATCGTTCTTCCCGACGGTACCGCTCGTCGATCAGCTTCGGCTGCGCGCCGCATACGGACAGTCGGGCCAGCGGCCGGGGTTCCGCCAGGCACGCACATACTACAACCCGGTGGCCGTCAGCAGCGGTGTGTCCGAGCTGACCGCCGTTTCGATCGGTGGAACCGGCAACGCGATCCTGAGCCCGGAGCGATCGGAGGAGTGGGAAGGCGGCTTCGACCTCGGGCTGTTCAGCAACCGTGTCGGTCTCGAGCTCACGTATTACGACAAGCGCACGAACGATGCGCTGATCGCACGCCGCCTGCCGCCATCACTGGGCGCGAGCAACACGCGGTTCGAGAACATCGGCAGCGTGTCGAATCGCGGTGTCGAGCTGCAGCTGAACGCGCAGCTGCTGAGCACGTCGAGCGTTCAGTGGGAAGCGACCATCGCGGCATCGCGGACACGCAATCGCGTGGAGGACCTCGGCGAAAGCACCGAACCGATCATCTTCAACTCCGGCAGCGTGCAGCGTCATACCGAGGGTTATCCGCTGGGCGCGTTCTTCCAGCAGACACTCACGTACGATGATCTGAACGGCGACGGCATGCTGAGCCGGGCGAACTGCCCGAACCAGCCGACGTACACAGCGCCGGACGGGACGGTGCCCGCCT
>DATABQ010000562.1:0-3272 GCA_036259495.1 Longimicrobiales bacterium
ACCGACGGACGCGCGGGCGACTTCGATTGCAGCGGTGTAGAGCTGGTCGGCTACCTGCCGATCTCGGCGCTCGGCGGCAAGCCGGGCGTGCACATGACCGACATCTGGGGCTGGACGGATCCGCTTACCGGTCGTGAGTACGCAATCGCCGGTAGATCGGACGGCGTGTCCTTCGTGGACGTCACGGACCCATCGAATCCGCGCTATCTCGGCGATCTGCCGATGACAGAGGGCGCACGCGTCAACCTGTGGCGCGACGTCAAGGTCTACCGCGACCATGCATTCATTGTCGCCGACGGCGCCGGCGAGCACGGCATGCAGGTGTTCGACCTCACTCAGCTGCGCGACGTCGCCGATGCACCGGTCACGTTTTCGGAGACGGCGATATACGATCGCATCCACAGCGCCCACAATATCGTCATCAACGTGGAGACCGGCCTCGCCGCTGCAGTCGGGAGCAATGGCGGCGGCAGCACGTGCGGCGGAGGCCTGCACCTCATCGATGTCCGCGATCCGGCGGAACCCGAGTTCGCCGGCTGCTTCTCCGACCCGCGCACCGGGAACGCCGGCACCGGCGCCACACACGATGCGCAGTGCGTGACGTACAACGGCCCGGACGAAGATCACGTGGGCCGCGAGATCTGCTTCGGGTCGAACGAGACCGCGCTCAGCATTGCGGACGTGACCGATCGTGAGGATCCCGTCGCGCTCGCGCGGGCCGAGTACCCGAACGTGCAGTACGCTCACCAGGGCTGGCTCACCGACGATCACCGCTACTTCTACATGAACGATGAGGGCGACGAGGTCGCGGGCGTCGTCGAGAAGACCCGCACGTTGATCTGGGACGTGGCCGACCTCGATGACCCGGTGCTCGCGGGCGAGTTTCTGGGCACCAGCCCGGCATCGGATCACAACCTCTATGTGCGGGGCGACACGATGTATCAATCCAACTACGCGAGCGGCCTCCGCATCATCGACATCACGGATCGCACCAGCCCCCGCGAGGTCGGCTTCTTCGATTCGGTGCCGAACAGTCAGAATACACCCGGCTTTTTCGGCTCGTGGAGCAACTATCCGTACTTCAAGAGCGGTACCATTGTCTTCACGAGCATACGGGAAGGGCTGTTCATAGTGCGGCTCGAGCGGCCGGTGCTGTGAAACAGAATGGTTGTGGGATCGGGAGGGGGAGTGTTATTCGGCTTGGGAGTGGCAGTTGGGAGTGGCAGTGGGGTACATGGCGCGGCCCCCACTCCCGCCACACCCGGTCCCGCCACACCCACTCCCGCAGCGACGCCCCAAAACACTCCCGATCCCACTCCCACCTACCTTGTTTCATCGATTAGCGTTAAATTAAACAGGTTAGGGGCCGAATCAGGTCGCTTGCCGCCCGCGTCGTGCGTATCGCAAGCGCATGTCGGGCGGTTTCTTTTACCGGGGGGAAGCCCTCACTGGAGAGGATGAATGGCGAAGCAGGAATCCATTGAGGTGGAGGGCGTCGTAACAGAAGTACTGCCGGACCAGAACTTCCGAGTGAAGCTGGAAAACGGACACGTCGTGCTCTGCTATGCAAAGGGCAAGATGTCGAAGTTCAAGATCCGCGTTCTCGCAGGAGACCGCGTAACGGTCGAGCTGTCGCCGTACGATCTGTCACGGGGCCGCATCACCTACCGCCATAAGGGCGACGCGCCGCGGCCGGGCGCTTAGGACAAGAGGAAAAGATCATAGTGAGTTCAAGTCAGGGACATACGGCACGCGTCGACAACTCGGCACGTGCAGGGAATACGAATGCCGGTGACGCGGTGCGTGCCGGCAATTTTCACGGGCTGGGGTTGAACGCCGAGCTGGTGAGGGCAGTCGAAGAGCTGGGATTTACCCGCCCGACGCCCGTGCAGGCCGAGGCGATTCCTCCGGCTCTCGACGGACGTGATGTACTTGCGTGCGCGATGACGGGCAGCGGCAAGACGGCGGCGTTTCTGCTGCCGATCCTGCAGCGGCTGAAGGATCGTCCGAGCGGCCGCACGCGCGCGCTCATTCTGAGCCCGACGCGGGAGCTGGCAGCGCAGACGCACCAGCATTTCGAGGATCTGGCGAAGCACACGCGCGTACGCGGTGCGGCGATCTTCGGTGGTGTCGGCATGAAGCCGCAGGAGGACGCGTTCCGGAAGGGTGTCGAGATCATCGCAGCGACGCCGGGTCGTCTGCTCGACCACATGCAGTACGATTACGCGAAGCTCGCCGACATCGAGATCCTCGTCCTGGACGAGGCTGACCGCATGCTGGACATGGGCTTCCTGCCGGACATCAAGCGGATCATGAGGCAGCTGCCGGCGCAGGCGCGGCAGACGATGCTGTTCTCCGCGACAATGCCCGCGCCGATCCTCGAGTTGTCGCGCAGTCTGCTCGACAACCCGTCGCGGATCGCGGTGGAACGGAAGCAGGCGCCCGCCACGGGCGTCGCACAGGCGCTGTATCCGGTGCCGGCGAATCTGAAGGTCGAGCTGCTGATCGAGCTGCTCCGCCGTGACGAGATCGGCAACGCGATCGTGTTCTGCCGCACGAAGCATCGCTCGAACCGCCTCGCGGAGAAGCTGGAGCGCGCAGGCATCGAGACAGCGCGCATCCACGGCAACCGCAGCCAGAACCAGCGTACGGAAGCGCTCGCAGGGTTCAAGAGCGGCCGGTTCCGGGTGCTGGTCGCGACGGACATCGTCGCGCGCGGCATCGACGTGGAGGCACTGGAGCATGTCGTGAACTTCGATGTGCCGAACGTGCCGGAGGATTACATCCATCGCGTGGGCCGGACCGCACGTGCCGAAGCCACCGGTGATGCGTACACGTTCGTATCGCCCGATGAGGAGAACGATGTGCGCGCCATAGAGCGTGCAGTCGGCCGCCGCATCGAGCGGCGCAAGCTCGACGGCTTCGATTACACAGCGAAGGCGACGGAGCGGCTGGAAGTGCCGATCGGCGAGCGCATCGCGGAGATCCGCGCACGCAAGTCTGAAGAACGCGCACGTGCGCGTGCGAATGCCGAGAAGAAGGCAGCACGTCAGGCGGGCGGCGGCACGAGCGGCTCGAGCAGCAGCAGTGAGCGCAAGGCTCCGCGCCGGAGGCGGCGTGGAGGCCGCGGTCGGCCCGGCGGATCGGGCTCCCAGTCCTCTGCGGCCTGAGACGCTAAAGGCTGACGTGAGTTGATGGAAAGGACGGCCGTCGCCGAAAATCGCGGCGGCCGTTCCTGCGTCTGGCGGCCGGCACCCGCGGTCAGCCGACAT
>DATABQ010000563.1:0-2642 GCA_036259495.1 Longimicrobiales bacterium
GCTGCGCATCGCGCGTGCGGCCCGTTTTGCGACATACAGGATTGGAAGAAAGAATGCTGCCGAAGGCCAGGGGCAGGCCCGGACCGATGCGTCCGGGCGCCCTCGTTCTATTGCTGCTCGCGCTGGTGCTGCTCGTGCCTGCTGCTGTCTCGGCGCAGGAGCCGCCACGGGTGATGACGCTCGATCAGGTCGTCCGCCTCGCCGTGGAAAACGATCCGGCGGCCGTTGCGGCGGAGGGCGCGCTGAGCAGTGCCCGCGCCGATCGCCTCCAGCAGCGAGGCGGGTGGCTGCCGAGCGTCAACCTGAACAGCTTCTACAGCAATTCCAGCAATGAGCGGTTCGACCAGGCGACGGGGCAGCTGCAGTCGCAGAGCTATACCGCCCAGCTGCAGGGCGGCATCGATCTGTTCACGGGCGGGCGGCGTGTGCTGGCGCATCGCATGGTGAATGCGCAGGTGGCCGCGGCTGACGCGCAGTACGAGTCGCAGCGGTTCAACACGATTCTGGCCGCGACGGAGGCGTTCTATGAAGCGGCGGCCGCGACCGATCTGGTGGCCGTTGCGGAGCAGCGGCTGGAGCGCGCGCGCGACCAGCTCCAGGCCGCGCAGACGCGACTGGAGCTCGGGACGGCCACGCAGTCGGACGCGCTGCGCGCGCAGATCGAGCTCGGCAATGCGGAGGTCGCACTGCTGGAGGCGGAGTCGGGCAGGCGCAGCAGCACACTGGAGCTCGGCCGTCGCGCCGGGTTTGCGGGACAGGTGCAGCCGGCGGACGAGGCGCTGCCGGACAGTGCGCCCGCTCTGCCGCCGCTCGCCGTGCTCGTCGAGCGCGCGACCGCGTCCTCACCTGCCGTCGTCGCGGCTGAAGCGACACTGCGATCGCGTCGTTCGGAGCGGCTCTCCGCATACACGCCCTACCTTCCCACCCTGCGCATGACGGGCGGCTACGACTGGACCTCGTTCGAGTTCCCGCCGCAGGAGCGCAGCTGGAGCATGCGACTGGTCGCGTCGCTGCCGATATTCAACGGGTTCCAGCGCGAGGCGGCCATTCAGCGTACGGCGGCCAACGAGCGGATCGCGCAGGCACGCGCGCGGGACGCAGCGATTGCGGCGCGGGTGGCGGTGGAATCCGCCGCGGCCGAGATCGAATCGGCAGCACGTCGCGTCGAGATCGCGGATCGCTCCGTTCAGCTTGCGCGCGAGGATCTGCGCGTACAGGAGGAGCGCTATGAGATCGGCATGGCAACGATTCTCGAGCTGCAGACATCGCAGGTCGCGGTGTCCGATGCGGAGGTCGCCGCGGTTCGTGCACGGCAGGCGCTCGGCACCGCGACGGCGCGGCTCGAGGCCATTCTCGGACAGAAACTTCGTGAGGATAGATGACCGGCAAGAGGATTGACGCGGCCGCATTGACGTTCGCGATCGCGCTTGCGCTCGCTGCATGCGGTGGTGAGGCGGAGCCTGCGCAGACGGCGCAGATGGGACCGGGTGCGGAGCGTACGCCGGTGGTCGAAATACACGAGGTCGCGCGCGGGTCGATTGCGCGACAGGTCACGGTCACCGGTACGGTCGATCCGCTGCGCCTGATCGGCGTGAACGCGCAGCTCCCCGGCGCGCTCACGGCCGTGAACGTTCAGGAAGGCGACATGGTGCGAGCAGGCGCCGTGCTCGCGCGCGTGGATGATCGTGACATCTCCTCGCAGCTCGCGGCCGCCGAGGCATCGTTCGAGGTGGCGGAGGCGGCCTACGAGCGCGCGCGGCAGCTGCGCGAGCGGCGCGTGATCACGCTGCCCGAGTACGAGCGCGACCGCACGGCCTACGCGGCCGCGAAGGCGCAGGTGGAGCAGCTCCGCACGCGGCTCGGCTACACGACCGTGAACGCGCCCGCGACGGGAGTGATCACGGAGAAGCTCGTCGAGACCGGCGATGTCGTCGGCAATCAGACGCGGCTGTTCACGATTGCCGATGTATCGCAGCTTGTCGTGCGGCTGGGCGTCTCGGAGCTCGATGTCGTGCAGCTCGCGGCGGGTGATCCCGTAGCCGTCACGCTCGATGCACTGCCGAACCGTCAGCTCGCGGGCCGGATCCGTCGCATCTTCCCGATGGGCGATCCGACGACGCGCCTCGTCCCGGTCGAGGTGGTGCTCGATCCGCAGAGCGCGCAGGCCGCGCGGCCCGGATTCCTCGCCCGCATCACGTTCGATCTCACCACCAGCAACAACGTCCTGCTGGTGCCCGTCTCCGCGGTGCTGGGAGGGCAGGGTTCGCAGGCCGTGTTCGTCGTCGAGAACAACACCGCGATACGCCGCACCGTGAGCACGGGCCTCACGTCCGAGGGCCGCGTCGAGGTCGTGTCCGGGCTGTCCGACGGGGAGCACGTGGTCATCACGGGTCACAACGAGCTGCGCGATGGCATGACCGTGCGCGCCGTGGGCGGACCGGCCGAGGTGCCGACACAGTCGAGCACCGGATCGCCCGCCGCGGCGGAAGCGCCCGCAGGCGCACAGGCTGTCGAACCTGCTGCGGCAGCACCCGCGCCCCGCTGATGGCGCAGCGGGCATCGAAGACTACAGGAGCGTTCGGCAATGAGTGAAAAGGGAACGGAAAAGCACCGGGGACTACCGAGCCATGCGATCCGCCGGC
>DATABQ010000564.1:0-4301 GCA_036259495.1 Longimicrobiales bacterium
GCGCTCACCCCCCGAGGGTGAGCGCCGCGATCTCCGCACGTACCGCTTCCGTGAGCGCAGCCTTGTCCTTGTACGGCAGGAACGCACTCTCGAACCCCATGATCGTCATCTCGCAGAGCTGATCCCACGTGAAGTCGAGCGCTTCGTGCGCGCGCAGGAACTCATCCGTCATCGTTGTAGCGCTCATCAGCCGGTTGTCCGTGTTGAGCGTGACGACCAGTCCCTGATCGTAGAAGATCCGGAGCGGATGGTCCTCCAGCGTGGGCGTGGCGCGCGTCTGCACGTTGGAGGTGAGGCACACCTCGACAGGGATGCGGAAATCGTTGACGTACGCGAGAAGATCAGGATCCTCCCACAGCCGGGTGCCGTGGCCGATCCGCCGGGCGTTGCAGTAATGGATCGCCTGATGGATCGACGCGGGGCCGAACGCCTCACCGGCGTGGATCGTGATCGCCATGTTTGCGTCCGCGGCGATCTGGAACGCCGGCTGATGATCGATCGGCGGATGCCCGCGTTCGGCACCGGCGAGATCGAACGCGACGACGCCGCGGTCGCGGAAGTCGACGGCCAGCTCGGCCATCTCGATCGATGTCTGCACGGGCAGGTTGCGCAGCCCGCAGAGGATCAGCGAAGTCGTGATCTCGTGGTCCGCTTCCGCGCGCCGTAGCCCGCGCAGTGCGGCTTCGACGACGTCTGCATTCGACAGGCCGCCCCGTGTGTTCAGGGCGGGGCAGAAGCGGATCTCGGCATAGCGGATGTTCTCGCGTGAGCAGTCCTCCGCCAGCTCGTATGCGATGCGTTCGATCGCATCGGCAGTCTGCATGAGTGCGAGCGTGATGTCGAAGCGGGCGAGGTAGTCGACCAGATCACGGCCTTCGCTCACGTGCATGTATTCGGCGAGCGCAGCGGCGTCTCCTGCGGGCAGCTCCACGCCCGCGGCATCCGCCAGCTCCAGCATCGTCTGCGGCCGCAGCGAGCCGTCCAGGTGCACGTGCAGGTCCGTCTTCGGCAGACGGTGCAGCATCTCGCGCGTGACGCGCGTCGTTTCATTCATGTTCATCGTCAGAATCCGGTGTCGATTGCACGCATGCGTTCGTCGCGCGGCGCGCGCAGCGGCTGCGGCAGGGTCTGTATGTAGTTGATCAGCGCATCGAGATCGACGATCCCGGTGGCCGTACTCTCCTGCGCCTGCCCGAGCGCAGTGAAGCCATCGCCGATGCCACTGGCGAGGAAATCGCTCGCGGTCACGGTGTAGACGGCAGCCGGGTCGATTGCCTCGCCCGTGTCCAGTCGCAGCGACAGCACGCGGTCGCCCGGCGGCCGGCCAGGATCATAGCGGACGTCGAGACCGCTCACGTGTGCGCCGGGGCTCGTGCCGCTCACTGCATGCTCGATCGCGTCGTGAAGCAGTGCGCCTGTCAGCTCCAGCACCATCAGCTTGTTGCCGAACGGCTGAATGCGGTAGAGGTCGCCCCAGGTCACCGGGCCGGCGGGCATGGGCGCACGCACGCCGCCCGCGTTCATGATCGCGATCTGCGTCCCGGTCGCGGCGCGCTGCGCATCGGCAATGAGGCGGCCCATCGGGCTGTCGAGCCCTCCGCGCGGAATCTCCTCCGCGGCGTGCACGATGACGCGGTTCAGCTCCGGCCCCACGTCCGCTTCGGCACGTGCGACGATGGCCGCGACGACGCTGTCGGCAGCAACGCGATCCGTCCACGGCACGGGTGTGCCGCGGATCCATACATCGACGCTGTCTTTGTTCACGCGCTCCAGGTCGACCACGCCGTACGTCCGCCCCCACGAGCCCGTCTCGATGATGTGCACGCCGTGCTCACGCGAGCGGACGATGCTGTGCGTGTGACCCGCAACCACCAGGTCCGGCTTTTCGGTAGTGCGCTCCAGCCATTCGATCATCTCGCCCCGGCAGTCGATCGTCGCGTTCTCGCAATACGCGCCGGCGTGCGCAACGACAATGACGAAGTCTACGCCCTCGCGCCGTAGTGCCGGGACGAGCCGGTTCATCGTCTCCGCACCGTCGGCGAACGCGAGCCCGCGGACGTACTCCGCCATGGTCAGGCCCGGCGTGTCTTCGGTGATGAGGCCGATGACGCCGATGCGTATGCCGTCGCGCTCGAGGATCACCGTCCCGCGGATCCAGGACGGGGTGGTGTCGCTGCCCGCGACGTTGATGTTCGCCGCGAGCCAGGGAAAGTCGGCCTGCTGCATTCGCTCTCGCAGCACGGCCGGACCCCAGTCGAACTCGTGGTTGCCCAGCGCAGCCGCGTCGTAGCCCGCGGCGTTGTAGTACTCGACCGTGCTGCTGCCGCGAGTGAGGTTCGACACCGGCGTGCCCTGCATCACGTCGCCGCCGTCCAGGAGCAGGACAGGATCGGCGCCGAATCCCGCGCGCTCCATGTCGAAGTACGTCGCCAGCGCGGCTGCGCCGCCCACCGGAGGGCCGCCGGACCTGCGGGTCGGAGCCAGGTTGCCGTGGAAGTCGTTCGTGGCGAGGACACGCAGCCGTTTCCGGCGCGAAGCGGAAGCTTCGGCGGAACCCGGTGACGGCGCTTCCCGCGCGGTCTGCTCCGCCAGCGCAGCTTCCGCAGCGGCCGCAGGCACGATGCGCCAGCTTTCGCGGAAATAGTCTTCCGGCCGCACCACACCCCGCCGCTGCACCTCCGCAATGAGCAGCTCACGGATGTCTTCCTGTCGGTCGTAGACGACTTCCGCGCCGGCGATCATGTCGTAGCCGCCGCCACCGGCCTGCCGGTAGTTGTTGAGCGCGAGCGTGAACGTCTGATCGTCACGAACGGGCTGGCCTTCGCGCGTGAGAGTCGTCACACGCTCGCCGACCGGCTGGGTCAGGTCCAGCGTGTAATCCACACCGGAGACGATGTCGAAGTTGTAGCCCGGCACATCGAAGTTCGTGACCGTGGTGCCGTTCGCCGGATAACCGCGATAATACTCAGCCGCCTTCTCGATATAAGCGCGCAGCTGCTCGCCGGTAATGCGGATCGCTTTCAGGGTGTTGTCGTAGGGGTACAGGGCGGCGACGTCCGCTACGCTGATATCGCCTTCCGGCAACGCGGCATCGATCTGGAACGCAGCCGTCGAGGAGAGATCGGCGCCAGCTACGCGGCGCTGCACTTCGTTCACGAAGTCGATGATCGGCGTATCACGGACACGCGCCTCGCGCGCATCCATCCGCTCCGTCGCTTCTCCTATGCGGGCGTTGACGTGCGCGACCGTCCGCTCATGCTCCCAGCGCAGCGAGTCCATGAACGCGCGGTCCACCACGCCGGGATGCGGCCGCACGATCTCGCCATGCTTCTGCGCGACGCTCCACTCGCCGGCTCCGTGGCTGCGCAGCTCGAGCGTTGCGACAGCGAGGCTCGTCGCCCAGTTCTTCGCCTGCGTGAGCATCACGCCGTTGATGGTCGTGTCCGCCACCTCGCGGTGCGTGTGGCCGAGAAAGATCACGTCGATGTCCGGCACGCGCCGCGCCAGCTCGGCGGCCGCATTCTCCGGCGGCAGCCCTGTCGTCAACGTGTCGTAGCTGGTCCCCTCGAGCCCGCCGTGTGACAGGACGACAACGATGTCGGCGCCGTGCGCCCGCATTTCTCCGACGACATCGCGCACCGACGACACCACATCGCGGAACTCCAGTATGCCGCTGACGTTGTCGCGGTCCCAGAGGTGCACGCCCGGCGGCGTGTTGCCGGTGACACCAACGTGCAGCGTGTCGCCGGCCGGTGTCGCCACGGGCAGAAGGACGTACGGCGCGAAGGCATGCCGTTGCGTGCCCGCTCGGAAGATGTTCGCCGACACGAACGGGAACGCCGCAAGCGAGACGGCCCGGCCGAGATGCTGGAGGCCGTAATTGAACTCGTGGTTTCCGACCGCTGCCACGTCGTAGTCGAGCAGATTCATCGCCCGGATGATCGGATTCGGCTCATCGCCATGGATGCGGGCGTATACCATTCCCAGCGGATTACCCTGGAGCAGGTCACCGGAATCGAAGAGCATGGTGCGGCCGACATTCGCAGCGCGGATGCTGTCGATCCGCGGCTTCAGCAGGGCCAGCCCGTGCTCTGTGGTTTCGCCGGTGTAGTAGTCGTGGTTGTAGAGACGGCCGTGCACGTCGCTCGTGCCCATGAGCACGAGCGTCATGGTATCCGGAGCGGCCGTGGTGGCCACTCCGACCGGCTCGGCGGCAGGGTCCACGCTGGGACGGGCAGAGCAGGCGGACAGCGCGGCCACGGCGGATACAGCGACGAGCGACCGTATACCGGCCGCTCGCC
>DATABQ010000565.1:0-4117 GCA_036259495.1 Longimicrobiales bacterium
AAGAACACGGCGGTCTGCCCACCGATGTCGCCGAGGCGGCGGGACAGCGCCACGAAGCTGAGGTTCACGGCGTTGAGCATCAGCTCGATGCACAGAAACAGGATGATCGCGTTGCGTCGCACGATGACGCCCACGACGCCGATCGAGAACAGGATCGTGGACAGCGCGAGCGACATGGTGGTCAGGTCCATCTCACCGATCGTCTGCATGTCAGACCCTCCGCTTCGCGAGCAGGACCGCACCTATGATGGCTACCAGCAGCAGCACACCCACCAGCTCGAACGGCACGATGTAGTCTCGGAACAGCGGGTAGGCGATCGCACCCACTGCGTTGAGCTGCTCCACCGATGCCGCGATCTCCTGCGCACCCCCGCGCTGAACCACTGCGCCGGGCCCGCCGAAGCTCTGCCAGATGAACCAGCCGACCGTCCCGGCAGCAACGAATCCCACGACGATCCAGAGACCGCCGCGCAGATCCGCCTGATAGTCATGCCCGAGGTTGAGCAGCATGATCACAAACAGGAACAGCACCATGATGGCGCCGGCGTACACGATGATCTGGATGGCCGCAATGAAATGCGCCCCCAGCAGCACGTATAAGGCCGCGAGGCTGAAGAACGTGAGCACCAGGAACAGCAGACTCGCGACAGGATTCCTGCGCGTCACCATGCCGAGCCCGCCACCGACGGCGAGGGACGCAAAGACCCACCAGAGGAGCTGCGCCAGAGGGAAATCTGTCATTGACCCAGGGGATCCTCCGGGTCCCACAGCGCCGTCACCGGATGGTCCTGCGCCATGAGACGATCGAGATCATAGATGAACTTCTCGCGCGTGTACTCCGCGTTCTCGTAGTCCTGGCCGACGTGGATCGCCTCGACCGGGCATACCTCCTGGCACATACCGCAGAAGATGCAGCGGAACTCGTCGATCTCGTATACGATCGGGTAGCGGTTGCCCTGATCGTCCTCGCCCGGCACGAGCCGGATGCAGTTGGAGGGGCAGATCGTCGGGCACAGCCCGCACGCCACGCACTTGGGCCGGCCGTCCGCATGAACGGCCATGCGATGCGTGCCGCGCCACCGCGGCGCGAGCTCCGGCTTCTCGTCCGGGTACTGCAGCGTGACCTTGTCCGTATCGATCAGGTGACGGAACGTCAGCGCCATTCCCTTGAGCGTCGCGCGCAGGTATGACGTGTTGCCTTCCGGCCGCCTGACGGTCTTTACATTTATGGCCATCCGGCCTCCTGTGTCTCTCTCTCGGCATCGGTTCCCGCGGGCGCCCGGCGCGTCGCGGTGACTCCGTGCGGCAGCGGCCCCGTGCGTCGCGCCGCCGGAGCGGTCCCGCCGATCACGCGATCGCGGTCGATCAGCAGGACGAACAGCACGGTCGGTACGAGGTTCACGGCCGTGAGGATCAGGCCGTACACGATTCCGAACGGCACACCCAGCGTGTCGAGCACGAGGATCGCCGCCGCCATGAACGCCACGTACGCGAGCGACGACGGCAGCAGCACCTTCCAGCCCAGGTGCATGATCTGGTCATAGCGGAACCGTGGTACGGTCCAGCGCACCCACATGAACAGGAAGATGAAGAAGAACGTCTTCAGACCGAACGCGCCGAGCGTAAGCAGCGTCTTCCACCACGCCGGTTCTGCACCCTCGACAATGCCGGGTGCGATGACGCGCATGTTGTCGAACGTGAAGAACGGAATGTCCCAGCCGCCGAGGAACAGCGTCGCCATGAGTGCGGATGCCGTGACGACGTTCGAGTATTCGGCGATGAAGAACATGCTGAACTTCATCGACGAATATTCGGTGTGATAGCCCGTCACGAGCTCGGACTCGGCCTCGGCCACATCGAAAGGCAGGCGGTTCGTCTCTGCGAACGCGGAAATCACGAAGAACATGAACGACAGGCCGAGCGGGAACGCCAGCCAGAGCCCGAGCTCCTGCTGCTGCGTCCAGACGATCTGCGTGAGTGTGACGTTACCGGCGAGAAAGAAGATCGGGATGAGGCTGAGCCCGAGCGATACCTCGTAGCTCACCATCTGCGCCGCCGCGCGCAGGCCGCCAATGAACGAGTACTTGCTGTTCGATGCCCAACCCGCCATCACGATGCCGTAGATGCCGAGGCTCGTGATCGCGAGGATGTAGAGAATGCCGATCGGCAGGTCGGCCACGATCATGTCGACGAGACCCCACGGCGTCGGCAGCGGCGCAGCGAAGGGGATCACGGCGAATGTCATGAGCGCCGGCCCGATCGCCAGCATCGGAGCAAGTACGAAGAACACCTTTGACGAGTGCGCCGGATACGTCTCTTCCTTCAGGATGTTCTTGAGTCCGTCGGCCGCTGGCTGAAGCAGACCGCCCGGCCCCACGCGATTCGGCCCGAGACGGTCCTGCATCCACGCCGAGACCTTGCGCTCCATCAGCGTGAGCATCGCCACCACGACCAGAGTGACCGTGAAGACGATCACGACCTTCAGGACCGTGATGATGATCCACGCCAGTCCTGTGAGCGCGCCTGCGTCGTGCATCAGTCGCCTCCCGCGCCGGCAGGCAGGCGGACTGTGTCGTTCATGAGCGCACCGCGCGAGCCGATGACGTCGTAGCTGAGGCCGCTGTACTCGGGGTGCCAGTCACCGAGCCGCAGGAACGCGTCGGCTGCCGTCGCAGGCGCCGTGGCGCCCTCCTCGATACCGGCCAGCAGAACGCCCAGGATCTGCCACGCCGGCCGGGCGAGCGGCGGCGGCTGGACTGCCGGCCAGAAGCGCTGCACCCGGCCCTCGTGATTGGTGAACGTGCCTTCCGCTTCCGCGAACGTGGTGGTCGGCAGGACGAAATCGGCCGCGCGGATCGCGACACTCGCCTTCGATGTAACGGCCACGAACAGGTCCGCGCCGCGCGCAAACTCGGCCGTCTGCTCCGGCAGGTCATCGCCGAGCACGATCACGATACCTCCGCTGATCGGGGGCACGCCTTCCGTGCGGCTGAAGCCGAGGACCTCGAGGCCGCGCACGTTGGCGGCGAGATCGCGGCGCCGGGCGAGCTTGTCGAAACCGGGCAGCGGGATCTCCTCGGCCGCACGCTCGGAACGGAACGTCAGGTTGGCCGCACCGATCGTCGTGGCCAGCCGCGCCAGTATGCCGTTGTCCTCGTTGCCGAGGAACGGCGAGCCGATGACGGTGACGGATGCACCAGCCGCGCGCGCCGTGCCGATCCGCTCCACGAGCCCGAGCACGGCCTTCTGCCAGTTGGTGGCGAGCAGCTGCCCGTCCGCACCACGCATGAGCGGCGCCTCGACCCTGTCGAGCACGTTCATCCACTCGTAGCGATGACGACCGTAATCGCACATCCAGTACGAGTTCACATCGGGGTTGGCGCGCGGTCGCATCCGCATGACGAGGTTGTCACGCGTATCGATGCGGACGTTGCAGCCCTGGGAGCAGTTGGGGCAGATCGACGTGCCGCCGTCGAGCTCCCACACACGCGCCTTGTGCAGGAAGTCCTTCGACAGCAGCGAGCCGACGGGGCAGATGTCGACGATGTTGCCCGCCCACAGGTTGCCCTCGACACCGTGGTCGTAGAACGTGTCGATTACCGAACGATGGCCGCGCTGCACCACGCAGAGACGGTCATCCTGCGCGACCTCGCGCATGAAGCGCACGCAGCGCGTGCACTGGATGCAGCGATCGCCATCGTACAGGATGTCACCGCCGAAGTCGTCCTGCCCGAGCACGCGCTTCGGCTCGATCGAACGTCCGTGCTTCGGCCCCTCCGCATGCGTGAAATCCTGAAGCTTGCACTCGCCCGATTTGTCGCACACGGGGCAGTCGAGCGGATGGTTGATCAGGTAGAACTCGAGCGTGCCCTTGCGAGCCTCGCGCGCGCGCTCACTCTCCGTGAGAATGACCTGCCCCTCCGCAACGGGCGTGACGCACGCAGGCGCGAGCTTCGGCGCACCCTCCACCTCCACGAGGCACATCCGGCACATCGCCGGCGCCGACAGGCCCGGATGATAGCAGTAGTGCGCGATACCCACGCCGAGCTGCTCCGCCGCTTCGATGATGCTCAGGTTCTTCGGAACGGCCGCCTGCACGCCGTTCAGCGTTATGTTG
>DATABQ010000566.1:0-3610 GCA_036259495.1 Longimicrobiales bacterium
GATGGGTGTTGCCGTAAGCGATGCTGTCGCCGATGCAGACGTGCTGTTCATGGCCGCTGCGGTAGCCGATTTCCGTCCGGCCGACCCTGTCGCGGGGAAGATGAAGAAGAGCGCCGCACCTGACACGCTTCGCCTGGAGCCTGCCCCCGACATACTGCGTGCGACCCGCAATAGCCGACGCGATGGCGGGCTGACGATCGGTTTTGCGCTCGAGACCGGCGATGGTCGCGACAATGCGCGTGCGAAGCTGCGCGACAAGGGACTGGACCTGATCGTTCTCAACTCCGCCGACGAGCCCGGCGCAGGGTTCGACGTGGACACGAATCGCGTGACGCTGATCGGCGCCGCGGGTGAGGAAGAGCTGCCGCTCATGTCGAAGGATGACGTTGCAGACGCGCTGCTCGACCGCGTCGGCGAGCTGCTGGAGAAGCAGACGTGAGTGTCGATCGAGCGCAGATCCACAGGTACCTGCGCCAGCTCGCCGATCTCGGCGTCGAGGACATCTGCTTCGACGGCATGACCGCAGAACAGGCGATTCAGCTTCTGACGAATCCGGGATCGGCCACGCTACCGCTCCCCGATTCGGCGACGGCGTCGCGCGCCGCAGCGGCCGCGCAGCGCCTGAAGGTCCTTTCCGAGACCGCCTCGGGATGTGCGCTCTGCGAATTGCACGCGGGACGGAGTACGGTGGTGTTCGGCGAGGGCAGTGCGACGGCGGATGTCGTTGTCGTGGGCGAGGCGCCGGGGCAGGAGGAGGACCGGACGGGAAGGCCGTTCGTCGGCAGGGCGGGCAAGCTGCTGGACCTGCTGCTGGCGAGTGCGGGCTTTCCGAGGTCGGAGGTTTATATTTGCAACGTGCTGAAGTGCCGACCGCCGAACAATCGCAATCCGCTGCCGGAGGAAGTCAGTCCATGTACGACGAACTTCCTGCACGGACAGCTCGAGGCGATCGCGCCTCGTGTGCTGATCGCAGTGGGCAAGTTCGCAGCGCAGGCTCTGGCAGATTCACAGGAGAGCATTGGCCGGCTGCGCGGCTCGGTCCACACGTACCGCGGCACGCCGCTCGTCGTAACGTATCATCCCGCGTATCTGCTGCGGAGTCCGCAGATGACGCGAGTTGCATGGCAGGACTTCCAGCTGGTGCGCAGAGTACTCGATGAACAAGCTTGAGTTCGACACCGCGTCGTTTGCACGCGGTGCGTCGACGTTCGCGTCATCCGATCGTCAGCCGCCGTACGCGCCCGAGGCGGAGATCAGCGTTCTGGGCGGGATGCTCATCGATGGCGATGCTGTCGCGAAGGCGCTGGAGTTCGTCGATGACACGATGTTCTACCGTGAGGCCAACCGGCGGGTGTTCCGCGCAATGGCGCGCCTGTTCCAGCGCGGGCAGGTCATCGATCCCGTCACGCTCGGTGAAGATCTCACGAAGACGGACGAGCTGGAGGGCATCGGCGGGATGTCGTACATCGCCGAGCTCCTCGATGCGGTGCCGACGGCTGCCAACATCGAGTACCACGCCCGCATCGTGCGCGAACGCGCGCTGTTGCGGCGGCTCATCGAAGCGTCATCGCAGATCATCCGCGAGTCGTACGATGTAGGGGAGCGCACGGTCGAGGAGATCCTCGATGAGGCCGAGCAGCGCATCTTCCAGGTCGCGCAGTCGCACGAGCGCGAGGGCTTCGTCTGGATCAAGAAGATCCTGTATCCGACGTTCGAGAAGATCGAACAGCTCCAGGCGGCAAAGGGTGGCATTACCGGCATCTCGACAGGTATCCACGACCTGGATGAGATGACAGGCGGACTGCAGAAGGGCGACCTCGTGATCGTCGCCGCGCGTCCGTCCATGGGGAAGACGGCGTTCGTGACCGGCGTCGGCCTGCACGCGGCGATCACGCATCAGACTCCCGTTGCGATGTTCTCGCTCGAAATGTCGAAGCAGCAGGTCGTGCAGCGCATGCTCTGCTCCGAGGCACTCGTCGACCTGGGTCGGCTGCTGCGCGGCCGTCTCCAGGATGACGACTTCGGACGCCTCGCGCAGGCCGCAGGTCACCTCAACACTGCGCCCGTATGGATCGATGACTCGGGTGCGATCAATGTGCTGGAGATGCGCGCAAAGGCGCGGCGCCTGAAGGCCGACCAGCCGGATCTCGGATTGATCGTGATCGACTACATCCAGCTCATGAGCGGCGGCGACGCGGAGAACCGGCAGCAGGAGGTCAGCGCCATCAGCCGCGGCCTGAAGTCGCTCGCGAAGGAGCTCGATGTGCCGATCATCGCGCTGTCGCAGCTCTCGCGTGCGCCGGAGCAGCGCAGCGACCACCGCCCCCAGCTTTCCGACCTGCGAGAGTCCGGTTCGATCGAGCAGGATGCCGATCTGGTCATGTTCCTCTATCGCCCGGAGTACTACTCTACGGCGATGGAAGCGCAGGAAAAGGGCATCCAGGGCAAGGCCGAGCTGATCATCTCCAAGCAGCGTAACGGCCCGACGGGTACGGTAGAGCTGTTCTTCCGGAAGGAATGCGCGCGCTTCGAGTCGTTCTCGCACGCGCAGCAGCATTAGGGGCAGGGGCAGGTTTGCGGGAAGTAGAGCTCGGGTCGCTTCTTTTCACGCAGAGCCGCTGAGGAGCAGAGGCGCCGTTGGTCATTTGCTCCGCCGGATTCACGGCGTACGGTACAGCTCGCAGGTGGGAAGCTGCAGTACGTGCGATTACAATCTGTTTGCGATTCGTCTGATTCCTTCCTTCATGAATGGTGCTCCAAAGTTCAATAGAAGCCCGACGCGGCAGTCGAGCAGACGAAGGTACGTAAGGAGTTGCTTTTCGAACTGGGACGTTATGGCGACCGCTGATTTCACTTCGACGATGACGGAATGCTCCACAATGAGATCTGCTCGACACGCGTCCTCTAACCACAGCCCATCATATTCGAACGAGATGGACTTCTGCCTTTGGACATGCAGGCCCCGCTGGGTAAGATCACGCGCCAGAATCGTTTCGTATACTGATTCAAGAAGTCCCGGGCCCACTGCTGAATGGATTTTGAATGCAGTATCCACGATGATACCAGTCGTGTTGTTCAATTCACTCACTCTGCGCCTCCGCTCCTCGGCGGCTCTGCGTGAAATGAGGGCGCAACGTACCCAGCGCGAGCGCATGCTTGATGGATCCATGCTGCTGAGGGTAACAAAGATTCCGGGCGCCTCCATGGTTGCATGCGCCAACTCGGCTGAGCACAGCTGATGGCTAAGACGAAGACCGTCTACTTCTGCACCGACTGCGGCAACGAAACGCCGCGGTGGCAGGGGCAGTGTCCGGCCTGCAGCGCCTGGAATACGCTGACGGAGGAGCCGAAGCAGGCGACGCGGCGGGACAAACGCACCGCCACAGCCGCCGTGACTGCCGAGGCGGTGCAGCTCGATGATGTGACGGGTGCGGAGACGCTGCGCTGGTCCACGGGGCTGCGTGAGCTCGACTTCGTGCTGGGCGGCGGCGTGGTGCCGGGCTCGATCGTGCTGGTGGGGGGCGAGCCCGGGATCGGCAAGAGCACACTGCTGCTCCAGGCCGCCGCGCGGCTGCACGAAAACGGCCGCTCGACGCTGTACGTTTCCGGC
>DATABQ010000567.1:0-6906 GCA_036259495.1 Longimicrobiales bacterium
GCTGCGCAGTCCCACGAGCTGCCGGCCGCGGCCGAGGATTCGCGAGTTGCCGGCACGCGCGAACCGTGACAGATACTCGATACCATTCGTGCGATACGGCTCCGGCATGAGCGCAGAAAATCGCGACCCGATGACGGCACATGCCTCGTACCGGAAAATGCGTTCAGCGGCTTCGTTGAACGATCGGATGATGCCATTCTCATCCACGCCAATGATACCGTCGATCGCACTGCCCAGGATGGATTCGAGGAGGACATCCGAGCTGTGCCGCTGTGTCAGATCGCGCACCACCTTCGTAAACCCGAGCAGCTCACCGTCCTCCATCACCGGATAGATGACGACGTTGGCCCACATCTGTGTGCCATCCTTGCGCACACGCCACCCATCCTCCTCGTGGCGACTGTCGCGAAGCGCACTCCTGAGCACACCGGCAGGCCTGCCTGAATGCTGATCCGCCATCGGGTAGAACACGGAGAAGTGACGGCCGATGATTTCGTCGGCCGTGTACCCCTTGATTCGTTCTGCACCGGCGTTCCAGCTCATTACGCGCCCGTGTGCGTCGAGCATGAAGACCGCGTAGTCCGATATGCTCTCTACCAGCAGGCGGAAACGTGATTCGTTCTCCTGCTGGGCCTGGTCGGAACTCCTGCGCCACTCCTCACCGCTCGCCCGCTCCTGCTCCAGTCGCTGGCGGGCGAGCTCTGCGCCCGCCTCTTCCGACCTTGTCCAGCGGCTCACGGAGCGGGCAGCAGCAGCGAGTGCGGCAACGGCCGCTCCTGACAGCAGGAGGATCGCAAACCACATGACGCGCGGGAGGGTTGCGACGGGATCGGCAACGAGAACGGCGGCAATCAGCGCCAGAAGGAGGGACGCAGCGCCCGATACGCCGGCCAGCAGTACGGCACGACTGCGCGCCGCGCGCGAATCGGCAGCACGAGCTTCCGATTCGGAATGGCTGGCGCTCGCGGCAGCACCCGGGTGATGCTCTGCGCGCGGCATCGAATCCGGGCTCGCTGCGACCGTTGGATCTGACTGCGTCATGCTGAGGACTTCGGCAGAGAACCCGCGTCGAGCCGCAGCGGGTTCATGAGAGGAATCGATTCAATACTGCCACGCCGGACGCCGGTGTCAAGCTTCGCGGACACCGATGCTGTCGGCGTGGAGGCGCTGCGCCTCAGCGAGCTTATCGTGAGTACCGATGTCGACCCATTGCGCCGACAGCTGGTCGTGTCGCTCGATCCGTGAGCCTGCGCGCGCGAGAGCGAGATAGTGCATGATGACTGATGGTGCCGCCTCCGCGTCGAGCGTCTCCAGCAGCCCGGGATCGCATACGTGAATGCCGGAAAAATCGCGATGGTGCTCCGGTGGGTCCGGCTCCCGCACGCGGACAGGCTCGCCTCCCCCCCGTGGTCCAAAGCCGCACAATCCGGCGCGGTCGAAAATCAGATAACGCTCCGCGCTCGGCGGCAGCACCGCGAGCGTCGCCATGCGATCGTCTCGCGCGCCCACATGGGCATCGTAAAGGGCGCGCAGATCGATGTTCGAGAAGACGTCGCAGTTGTGCAGGAAGAACGGAGCGTCCGCACGGAACAGGCTGCGGGCGTGCCGGATGCCGCCAGCCGTATCGAGAGGGCCGTCAGGCTCGTGGGAGAACAGCACCTCGACACCGAAACCGTCCCGCTCCTCGACAAAGGACCGGATCATCTCGGGATGCGGGTGCGTGTTGATGATCAGGCGGTCCGCCCCGGCAGCGATCAGCCGCCGGGCGACGTGTTCGAGGATGGGGATACCGCCGATCTCCACGAGCGCCTTCGGGACATCGTTCGTCAGCGGGCGCAGGCGGGTCCCCAGGCCTGCGGCGAAGATCATTGCATCCATGGCGACAAGGTAGCGCTCACGTCCGCGTGTGACGATGGCTGCGAGTCGTCGTCAGGCGACTTCCGCCGTGGCCGCATTGAGTGCCCGATTCCAGACGTCACAAATCGAAGAGATCGACCTGCCCGTGCCGATGCGGCCGGCGGAACGCTGCCGTCGAGAGTGCGTAGCGATCCACACCTTCGTCGTAGCCTGCCTTTTTTCGCGCCGCACGGAACAATGCACCGATCTGGTCCGCCATCTCGCCCGTACCACGCGCTCGCTCACCCCAGGTAGAGTCGTAGAGCTTGCCGCCGCGCATGGCGCGGACGCGGTTCAGCACCTTCTCCCTGCGGTCCGGGAAATGGTGCGTCAGCCAGTCCTCGAACAGCGGTGCCACCGCGTGAGGCAGTCGCAGCACGACATAGCCGGCCCACTTGGCCCCGGCGTCACGCGCGGCCTTGAGTATGTCGCCCATCTCTTCGTCGGTGATCGCCGGGATGATGGGGGCCACCATGATGCCCACCGGAATCCCCGCTGAGGCCAGCTTCTCGACGGCCATGAGTCGACGCTTCGGGATCGACGTGCGCGGCTCCATGATCCGCTGGAGCTTCTCGTCCAGCGTGGTGATCGACAAGTTTACCGAAACGGCCTGATGGACCGCGAGCTCGCTCAGCACATCGATGTCCCGCGTCACGAGATGGTTCTTCGTGATGATTCCCACCGGATTGCGGAACTCCGCGAGCACCTCCAGACAACCGCGAGTGATACGCAGCTTCCGCTCGATCGGCTGATAGCAATCCGTCACACCGCTGATGACGATCGTCTCCGGCGTATACGACTTCTTCATCAGCTCGTTGCGAAGCAGCAGCGGCGCATCGGGCTTCACCAGGATCTTCGTCTCGAAATCGACACCGGCACTGAAGCCGACAAACTCGTGGAACGGACGCGCGAAGCAGTAGATGCACCCGTGCTCGCACCCGCGGTACGGATTGATGCTCTTCGAGAAGCCGACATCGGGGCTGTCGTTGCTGGCAAGGATCGTCCGGGTGCTGTCACGGAGGAACTGCGTCCGCGGCAGCGGCAGCTCGTCCTCTGCCAGGTCGGCATCCAGAGTGTCGCCGTCCGGGATGATTTCCATCGGCTCGAAGCGGTTGGGCGGATTGAACGTCGCACCCCGACCGCGGATCTTGTAGAGGCCTGTCATTTGCACCTTCTCATTCATGTGCCGGCTAACGCCGGAATGTGCATCATCAGCAGGAGGGACGTATGGCAGATCGAAAGACTCCGAAGGACGTGGGGCGCGATGCACCCGGCAGCAAAATCGCGAAGGAGCAGCGCATGGCCGGGACGAGCAGCGGACCGCAGGAGGCAAAGGATGCGCCTCCCACGCCGAAGCAGCCGCCGCAGACGTCGAACAGGCGCGGCAAGGCGCACGAGCACGAGCCCACCGTGCGCAAAGGCTACGAGGCCGCGCAGAACCCGGAACGCCAGGGCGATGGCGACCCCGGCCCCGAACAGATCAGCGAACGCTCGTCAATGCAGGGGCACGGCGGCCGCGCTCACGGCAGCGGTCCCGCACGCGGCAACGATTCCACGGAGCAGTCGCAGGGCGGCACGCCATCGGGCGGTCACACCCGCGAGGGAAGGCAGAGCGTTCCCGGCGACAGGGACCCCCAGCAGCCGGAGTAGCTCCGGACTCGGGTGTCGGACTCGGGTGTCGGACTCGGGTGTCAGACTCGGGTGCCGGACTCGGGTGCCGGACTCGTATCGGACCCGGGTGTCGCGGCGCTGGATTCCGGCGTGGCGATTCCGTCTCTCACGGCATATGCTGCAGAAGCGCGCGCCTGATCCCGCGCGGTGCGGTCCGGCGGATCACGACATGGGGCGTATCGTGCCATTTCGCTGCGTCGATGATGGCCGCCATGACATCGCGCAGCAGCGCATCACTGACGCGCACGCCTTCCTCCAGATGCAGCGACTTCACCTCGAATGTGCCGTCGCGGCGGTGCGCCTTCGCGTCCAGTCTGCCGATCAGCGCGCCGCGGCGCAGCACCGGCAGCACGTAATAGCCGTACTGCCGTTTCGGCGCGGGCGTGTAACACTCGATCCTGTAGTCGAAGCCGAACATCGC
Organism: Longimicrobiales bacterium; assembly: GCA_036259495.1. Classification (GTDB taxonomy): domain Bacteria; phylum Gemmatimonadota; class Gemmatimonadetes; order Longimicrobiales; family RSA9; genus SH-MAG3. The sequence goes on from DATABQ010000567.1 coordinate 3,989, forward strand.
ACGTGCACGCGCACGGTCCCAGACGACGGGATCGAACGGTGACAGCAGCGTAGTGAGCGCAGGCTTCAATCTGCCGGCCGCTGCGAGGCGCGCAGTGTCGACCTCATCAGGATGGATGTACGCGATGTCTTTCCAGCCGTCGACGTGTACCTCGACCAGATCGCCGGCCGCAGCCATCTCGCGCACGCGCAGCGGCGTCTCGCGCTTCGGCATGCGGTAGTAGTCCGGAATCCAGCGCGCCGTCGCGATGCCGAGCGCACGCACCGAGCGCAGGATGAGCTGCCGTTCCATTTCCCGCAGCGATGGCAATGCGTCATCCGACCACGTCGCATGCACGCGCTCACGCAGGTCGTAGACGCGCTGGAACGCCTGTCGCCGCGCCACCATGAGATGGCCGGACGTGAACAGCGCTTCCAGGGCACGCTTCTCCGGCTTCCATTCCCACCAGCCGGACGCGGCGCCGTTGCGTCGCTCGAAATCGGCGGAACGCGAAGGGCCCCGTTCGCGCACGTGCTCCAGCACGCGATCGAGCTCGTGCCGGTGCTCCTTCACCCATTCGGCTCGATACTTCCAGCCCATGCGCTCGGGTGCGAGCATGCGGTGCCGCACGAGCGCGTAATCCTCGATCGGCAGAAAGCTCGCCTCATGTGCCCAGTACTCGAACAACGCGCCTTCCGCGAGCAGCTCATCCAGCCATGCGCCGTTGAATGCACCCAGGCGGCTGAACAGCACGAGGTACGGACTGCGCGCAACGACGCTGATCGTATCGATCTGCAGTACGCCCATCCGGCGTATTGCGGCGAGCACGTCCGCCTTGACGGCGCGGCGTCGAGGGCGGCGGTCGAGACCCTGCGCGTGCAGGTGAAGGTGCCGCGCGGCAGACTGCGTCAGACGCAGCACTTCAGTCATTACTGCAGGCCGGATGGCAGCCGCGGCGTCGACAACAGCTCCTTGAACACCTCCCAGCGGCGCGCTGGATCGTCCGCAGTCCCGCCGCGGCTCTCGACGTACTCCCCGACGAGATCGCGGCCATAGTTGTAGTTGATCACGTAGCTGCGATAGGTGTCGAAGAAGCGGACGCGCTGTTCCGCGCGTGCCGGTTCCATCAGCGCATAGGCGTTGAGCCACGTCGCCGCGGAGTCCGCGCTGATGTCGCCGTTCAGGTACGCGCGCGCGGCTTCATTCCCGGCGTAGCTCAGGCGATCGACGAGCGAGCGTACCCGGTCATACTCCTCCGCACGTGATGGATCGATACCGGCGAGCGGATAGAGCACATCGCGCTCGAACGCCACGCGCTCCTCACCCGGAAACGCGACGGCGATGCCGTAGTTCGCACTACCTTCGGCGATCAGCGACTGCGGACTGAACAGTGGATATACACTGTACTCCGGCCAGCCGCGCTCGCGCACCAGGTTCTGCTCGAGCAGCACGTTGTAGACGTGGTGTCCGGGGTACCCTTCGTGTGCGCCGAGATCGATTGCGCGGTCAATGAAGATCGGCAGATCGGTATTGATCTGGATGAGACTGCTGTTGCCGCCCTGGTACCAGTTGTATCCGCTCCACGGCTTGTCGGTCACGTACTCGAGCGTGAAGCTCTCATTCGCCGGCAACTCCACGTTCGCGGCCGTGCGGCGACGGGCCTCGGCGATCGCAGCCTTGAAGACCGTGTCGAGCCGTTCAGTGGGAATAATGAAATCGCGCTTGTACTCCTCCAGCCGGGCCGGTATCGGGCCGCTGCCCGGGAGCACCGACTCGAGGCTGTCGAGCAGCGAGCGAAAGTGCGCTTCGTCATACGACGGCGCAGTGGCGTCGTAGAGCGCCTGCGACTCTTCGTCGAACGACAGTCGCTCGCCCTGGAGCATCCGCACATAGGCGGCGAGCGCCTCCAGCTGACGGACGAGGTAGCTCCTGCGCAGCTGAACGAGCTCCGATGCGTCGCCGACTTCGACGGCGGCCAGCTCGCTCTGGAGCCGCTGTGCGCGGGCGGAGATGGAGTCGAGCGGCGGCTGCTCGGCAGCGACCTCCTCGCGCCACTCCGACGGGCCGTAATACGCATCGACGTAGCCCTCGTCGTGTTCTCCCACGGCGAGCACCAGCTTCACGTACTGCTCCGCCATCGGCGTCATGGTTGTATCGGCGCGAGCATCTGCTGCCGCTGTATCACCTGCCGGCTGCGGCTCGTCGGACGCGCATGCCGACAGGATGACGCTGCAGGCAATGATCCGTACTGCATCATCGATCCGCCTGAACATGGTCCACTTCCTCGCTGATGTGAGTTCCGTTGTGGCATCGATCGCAGCTCCGGCGCTGTTATGGAGCCTTTTGACGTATCAAAGGGAGCGCTGGAGCGAATCTGCTGTGGATTCTGCGCTCCCGCCACGTGCCAGCGCAACGAATCCCGTCCCGCATCAGAGCACACCCGCACCTGGTGTGGGGATTTATGAATCGCAACACTAGTGAAAATCGCGTGACCTGAAGTTCATCTTCTCGCGCGCGACGTTCTCGTTCCGCCGAGCGGCGCCCTCGCCGGCGGAGCGGCCGACACGCAGCTCGCGGAATCTGCGACCGACGATGTTCATCACCATGTCCTCGCGCTCGAAGCGGCCTTCGACGGCCAGGAACGGCGCATGCCTTACCACCTCGCGGTTGTCCTGGTACAGCTGACGCGGCACGATCACGTTCATGTAGCCGAACTCATCCTCCAGCAGCACGAACACCGTCCCTTTCGCCGTCGCTGGATGCTGACGCGCGACCACGAGACCGGAAACGAGAATCCGTGAGCCCGGCGGATGATGCTCGAGATCGGCACTCGAGCAGACACCCAGCGCGTTCAGCCGCTCGCGCATGTGCTCCATCGGATGGCCATCGACACAGATTCCTGTAGCGAGGTAATCCAGGAAGATCCGCTCCTCACCATC
>DATABQ010000568.1:0-2505 GCA_036259495.1 Longimicrobiales bacterium
ATGTCCGCAGTATCTCGGACCCAGGTCGGCACACTGCGCTGATCGGCGATCGCGCGAAGCGGCTTGCCCGCGCGCGCGAGCTCGAGCGCCCGCGAACCGAAATTGCTGCCGCCTCGGCCATACACCCAACTCGTCCGCGCAATGAGTCTGTCGCCGGCGAGCTCGGCCGCGTGCTCGCCTTCGAGCTTCGACCGACCGTAAACGCCCGCCGGTTGAGCGGGCGAGTCGGGCAGGTAAGGCCGGTCGGCCAGACCGTCAAACACGTAATCCGTGCTCACATACAGGAGCCGCGCGCCCGCCTCTCCGGCAGCGCGAGCGACGTTGGCGGTGCCGTCCACGTTGACGCGATGAGCCAGTTCCGGCTCCGCTTCGGCAGCGTCGACGTTCGTGAGCGCCGCGCAGTGGATCACTGCCTCGGGACTGGCATCTCCGATGATCGCGCGCGCGCGCGAGGCGTCCGTGACGTCGAGCCGGCGACGATCGCACGCGACTGCGATATGGCCGCGTTCCCGTAGCTGAAGCGTGACTTCGCGGCCCAGCATGCCGCCTGCACCTGTCACAAGAACACGCACTAGGTGTCTTGTCGCGCGCCATCAGCGGCCGCGGAAGAATCCTCAGGAACCGGACGCAGCTCCGCTGATCCGCCATCCATGCGGGTTGCCGTCCGCGCTGCTACCCGCTTCTCACCAGCAGCCTCCTTGCCGGGAGGCACACCAGCATCCCTCCCCACCCCATCCACCGACACGCGCGCATGCGCACCCGCGTGCTCACCGTGTCCCGCCTCCAGCGCGCGGTCGTACAGTGGCGCCTTTCTGTCCAGCACGTTCGCACGGAAGATGTGCCAGAATGCGGCAATGCCATCCTTCCAGCCGATCTTCTTGCCTTCGGCGTACGTGCGGCCGTTGTAGCTGATGGGCACCTCGTAGATGCGCGCCTGCGCCTGCGAGAAGCGCGCGGTCAGCTCGGGCTCGATGCCGAAGCGGTCCGTCTTCAGCGGCAGGCTCTTCATCAGACCGGTACGCGCCATCTTGTAGCACGTCTCCATGTCCGTGAGGTTCAGATCCGTGAACATGTTCGAGATCAGCGTCAGCAGTCCGTTTCCGACACTGTGCCAGTAGTACAGCACGCGATGCGGGCCGCCGAGGAAGCGGCTGCCGAACACCACGTCCGCACGGTTCTCGACGATCGGCTGGAGCAGACCGAGCAGATCGAATGGATCGTACTCCAGGTCGGCATCCTGGATGACCGTTACGTCACCCGTCGCGGCGGCAATGCCGCGGCGCACCGCGGCGCCCTTGCCCTGGTTCCGCTCCTGCAGGATCAGATTCTCGATCAAACCTTCCTGATGCAGGCGGTCCAGCACTTCGCGCGTGCCGTCGGTCGAGCCGTCATCGATACAGATCAGCTCCATGTCGAGCGGCACCGTGCGCAGACGGCGGATCGCGTACTCGATCGTCCGCACCTCGTTGTAGACGGGCATCACGATCGATACCTTGCAGTCGGCGGTCACGCTCTCATTCATACTTCGCTCAACTCGTAGCGGCTCAGTTTCCGATACAATGTCGACGGGTCGATCCCCAGCACTTCCGCAGCCCTCGCCTTGTTCCCGCCCTCCGCCTGCAATACCCACAGGATGTACGCACGCTCCACCAGCTCGAGCGTCGGATTCGCAGCCGGGCGCTCCGAGATGAGCGGCGCGGGCGCGGGCTCCACGATCCTCGACGGCAGCGCTTCGAGGGAAATCGTCGCGTTCTTCGTCAGGATCGCCGCTCGCTCCAGCGCGTTCTCCAGCTCGCGTACATTGCCCGGCCAGTCGTAGTGCTGGAGCGCCGAGATCGCTTCATCGCTCAAATGAATGTCCTGTCCGGTCTCCTCGGCCAGGCGCCGCAGGAAATACTCCGCGAGGAGTGCGATGTCGTCTTCGCGATCGCGCAGCGGCGGCAGATGCAGAGCGATCACGTTCAGGCGATAGTAGAGGTCGCTGCGGAACGTGCCGCGGCGGATCTCCTGGTCGAGGTCGCGGTTCGTCGCTGCGATGATCCGCACGTCGATGTCGACCGTCTGCGTCGCGCCGACGGGCACGATCTCGCGCTCCTGAAGCGCGCGCAGCAGCTTCACCTGTAGCGCGGGCGACATCTCCGCCACTTCGTCCAGGAAGAACGTGCCGCCGCGCGCTGCGACGAGCAGGCCGTCCTTGTCCCTGTGCGCGCCGGTGAAGCTTCCCTTCACGTGACCGAAGAGCTCGGACTCGAGCAGGTTCTCCGGCAGTGCGCCGCAGTTGACGGAGATGAACGGACCGTTCTCGCGGTCCGACAACCGGTGTATGTAGCGCGCGATGACTTCCTTACCGGTACCGCTCTCGCCCGTGATCAGCACGGTCGAATCCGTCGGTGCGACCATCTCGGCGAGCTTCACGACGTCGGTGAATGCGCGGTTGCGGCCGGCGGGCCTGACGGCCGTGGAATCGTCGCGGCGGCGGATCTCGCGCTTGAGCGCCTTGTTCTC
>DATABQ010000569.1:0-4039 GCA_036259495.1 Longimicrobiales bacterium
CGCCGGCTATGAGCAGCTGCACACGACTGTCACCCGCCTCGACCGTCAACCAGTCCGAGACTTCCGCGTACTCGAGAAGCGCCCGGGACTGTTCATTGAGCACCACCTCCAGCCGCGGACTCTCCGGGGCAGCGTGCAGCACCCGAACGGTCGGGTCCAGCTGCAGATTCGGCCCGGTCGTCTCGCCGCACGCCGCCAGCACGAGCCCCGCCGCCAGCGCTCCCGTTCCCCACCTCATCATTGTCTCTCCATGTCGTCCGTAAACCCGGCCGCTGCGTCCGCTGCAGCATCCGTGCGAACCCATCACTCTTGCGCCCGCACGCCGCCTTTCCGACCTTGCGATCATGCCTCCACGCAAGAGACGCGGCGGAAAATCCGGCGGAGTCTCCCTCCGGCCTGCCCCGAAGGGTCGCGAAGTCGATGAACGGGCGCTCGGCGAAGTACGTGAGCTGCTGGGCGATGCGCCGCGGCGGGCCGACCTGCTGATCGAGCACCTGCACCGGATTCAGGACGCGTACGGCTGCCTCTCGACCGCGCACCTCACTGCTCTGGCGCGCGAGATGTCGCTGGCGTACGCAGAGGTCTACGAAGTCGCGACGTTCTATCACCACTTCGACATTGTCCGCGATGGCGAGGCCGCGCCGCCCGGGATCACCGTGCGCGTGTGCGAATCGATCTCCTGCCATCTGGCGGGATCGGACGCGCTGCTCGAGACACTTCAGAAGGCCGCGGGCACTTCCGTCCGCGTGATCGCCGCTCCATGCGTCGGCCGGTGTGACCGCGCTCCGGTCGCCGTGGTGGGCCAGAACCCGATCGATCATGCGACGCCGGCCGCCGTGCGCGATGCGGTAAACACGAAGCGCACCGCCGCCGAGCTGCCGGCGTATCCCGACTATGCCGAGTACCGGTCGCAGGGCGGCTACGAGACGCTGCTCACGTGTCGCTCGGGGCTGCGCCGGGTGGAGGACGTGATCGAGGCGGTCGGATCGGCGGGACTGCGCGGTCTCGGCGGCGCGGGATTCCCGACATCGCAGAAGTGGAAGTTCGTGCGCGCCGAGCCGGGCCCGCGGATCGTCGCCATCAATGCGGACGAGGGCGAGCCGGGCACGTTCAAGGACCGCCACTGCATGGAGACGGATCCGCACCGCGTGCTCGAGGGCACGCTGATCGCCGCCTGGGCGGTCGATGCCGATGATCTGTTCATCTACCTGCGTGACGAGTATGCCGCCTGCCGGGAGATCCTGACGCGCGAGATCCGCGCACTCTATGCCGACCCACCGTGCGAGCTGCCGAGGATTCATCTGCGACGCGGTGCGGGCGCGTACATCTGCGGCGAGGAGTCGTCGCTGATCGAATCGATCGAGGGGAAGCGCGGCGAGCCTCGGCTGCGGCCGCCATTTCCGGCGCAGGCGGGCGTGTTCGGGCGACCCACACTCGTGCAGAACGTCGAGACCGCGTACTGGCTGCGCAGCATTGTCGAGGATGGGCCTGCCGAGTTCGAGGCGCTGGGTCGGCCGGACCATCCGGGCGCGCGCTTCTTCTCCGTGAGCGGCCGCGTCCGCAAGCCGGGTGTATACCTCGCACCGAACGGCATCACGGCGCTCGAGCTGATCGACTATGCCGGGGGCATGCTCGACGGCCACCGGTTCTACGGCTACCTACCGGGCGGCGCATCGGGAGGTATCCTGCCCGCATCGCTCGGCAACGTGCCGCTCGATTTCCGGTCGCTCGACGAGTACGGCTGCTTCGTCGGCTCGGCAGCCGTCGTAATCTTCTCCGATCGTGACAGCGCGCGCGACGTCGCGCAGAACCTCATGCACTTCTTCGCACACGAATCGTGCGGCAAGTGCACGCCGTGCCGCGTCGGCACTGCCAAGGCCGCGCTGCTGATGCGCGAGAAGACCTGGCAGCTCCCGCTCCTGAACGACCTCGCCGATGTCATGAGCGACGCGTCGATCTGCGGACTCGGACAGGCGGCACCGAATCCGCTGCGCAGCGTACAGCGATTCTTCGACGCCGAGACGAACGACCGCATCGACCTGAACGCGGGACGGCGCTCGTGACGCTCACCGGCCCGAGAGCGCCGACGTCTCCCACAAGCCGGCAAGCCATCGCACCGGGACGGGACACATGAGCGGGATCGACGGCCTCTCGACCAGTGCACCGCTCTCGGATCTCGAGCAGCCGGACCGGAGCGCCAATCCGGTCGGTCCGCAGGGTGCCGAAACTGCCATACAGCGCCTCGAGAAGCGGCTCGGCTGGTCGCGCGCGGGTGAATACGAAGGTGACCACATCCTCTTCACGCTGGACGGCATCGAGATCGAGGCCTTCCCCGGCGAGAGCATCCTCGAGGCTGCCGAACGGCACAACGTCCGCATCCCCCGCCTCTGCTACATGGAGGACATGCGACCGGACGGCAACTGCCGCGCATGTGTCGTCGAAGTGGATGGCGAGCGCGTGCTCGCACCCTCGTGCTGCCGCCGCCCGACCGCAGGCATGGATGTGCGTGCGACCAGCGAACGCGCGCTCAAGTCGCAGCGCATGGTCGTCGAGCTGCTGCTCTCCGACATGCCCGCACACCCGCACGACCCCGACTCAGAGCTCGCGTACTGGGCGAAGCAGCTCGGCATCGAAGCCGCACGATTCCCGTCGCGTGCGCAGCCAGTGCCCGACTTTTCGCACGCCGGCATCGAGGTACGTCTCGACGCGTGTATCCAGTGCACTCGCTGTGTGCGCGCGTGCCGAGAGGTGCAGGTCAACGATGTGATCGGATACGCGAACCGCGGCTCCGGTGCGAAGATCGTCTTCGATCTCGACGACCCGATGGGCGAGAGCACGTGCGTCGGCTGCGGCGAATGCGTTCAGGCCTGTCCTACCGGCGCACTGCTGCCATCACTGCCGGCAATCGTCGCGGGCGAGATGATGGCGCGTGCGCCCGAGCAGGAGAAGCCGAAGCCGGCGGCGAGTCACGGTCCGATGATGCGGGGCGGGTCGTACGGCGAGGCGCTGATGGGCGCGGCGTACGTCGACAGCGGTGCTGCGACTACCAGTGGGAGTGTTGCACCGGGAGGCAGTGTTACAGGCGGTGGGAATGCGAGTGGCGCTGCTGCCGCTGACACTGCACAATCGCCTGCGCGGCTGATTCCGCTCGTTCAGCTGAACGGGTCGCGGGTGCCGGCGGCGGGGTATGCGAAGGCGGACTCCGACGTGGCGTCGCTGTGTCCGTACTGCGGGGTGGGGTGTCAGACTACCTACCATGTTGCGGACAATCGCATCCTGCGCGTGAGTGGACGTGACGGCCCTTCGAATCACGAGCGGCTGTGCGTGAAGGGGCGCTTCGGGTTCGATTACGTGCATCACCCGCAGCGGCTGCTGCGTCCGCTCGTGCGGCGCGACGGTGTGCCGAAGGATCCCAACGTGCTCGTCGATCCGGGGAACTGGTCTGACACGTTCCGCGAAGCGACGTGGGAGGAGGCGCTCGACCTGGCCGGCAACGGGCTGCGTCGCATACGCGATACGCTCGGGCCGTGGGCACTCGCGGGGTACGGCTCCGCAAAGGGCAGCAACGAGGAAGCGTACCTGTTCCAGAAGCTCGTGCGTGTCGGCTTCGGCACCAACAACGTCGATCACTGCACGCGGCTCTGTCATGCCTCGTCCGTCGCGGCGCTCATTGAGGGGCTGAACTCCGGCGCGGTGTCGAACCAGGTGGACGATGTGAAGCATGCCGAGTGCTTCATCATCATCGGCGCGAACCCGACGGTGAATCATCCCGTCGCGGCGACGTTCATGAAGAACGCCATCGAGCGGGGCGCGAAGCTGATCCTGATGGACCCGCGAAGGACTGAGCTGTCGCGGCTCGCAACGCACTTCCTCCAGTTCAAGCCGGACACGGACGTCGGACTGCTCAACGCGATGCTGCACACGATCGTCGAGGAAGGCCTGATCGATCGTGAGTTCATCGATGCGCGCACCACCGGCTTCGACGATCTCGTGCGCACACTCCGGCCGTACAGTCCGGAAGCGATGCAGTACATGTGCG
>DATABQ010000570.1:0-11653 GCA_036259495.1 Longimicrobiales bacterium
TACAGCATCACGGATGCGGCAGGCGAGTACGTCGGTGCGATACGGCAGAAGGGCATGAAATCGCTGTGGCGCTCGACGTACGAAATCGTGCGAGGCGACGAGGTGGTCTTCACCGTTCGCGAGGAGAATCCGTGGGCGAAGGTCGGGAACTCACTGTTCGAGGGCATCCCGATCATCGGCGCCCTCAGCGGCTATGTATTCCACCCGACCTACCTCATCTCGGCGGCTGGTCGCGGTGATGCACTGCGGGCGCGGAAGGAAGCCGCATTCCTGGAGAGCGTCTTCAGCGTCGACCGGCTGGATGCGCCGCTTCCGCCCGAGGACGAGCGCCTGCTGCTGATCGGTATGGTCATGACAGTGCTTCTCGAGCGCCGACGCGGCTGAGCCGTGCCGCGGCAGCGTTTGCTGAAGGCACGCTGAACCCTGCTACGTCACAGGTGTCAGCTGTTTCTCGATCGCCGAGAGGAAATCCTGGTACCGGATGGGCTTTGCGATGTAACCGTCGCAGCCGGCCGCACGGATCCGCTCTTCGTCGCCCTTCATGGCGAGCGCCGTGAGGGCGATGACCGGGATCGAGCGCGTGGCTTCGTCCTGCTTGAGCAGTCCAGTGGCCTGGAGACCGTCCATTCCGGGCAGCTGGATGTCCATCAGGATGAGGTCGGGGCTCCGCTCCCGCGCGAGCGTGAGGCCGGCCTCGGCATTCACTGCGCTCAGCACTGCATGTCCTGCGGATGTCAGCAGGAACACCGCGAGTGTCATGTTGGCTGGGTTGTCTTCAACGATCAATACGGTGGCCATCATGCACCAACCCTTCTGCCTGCCATCGCGCGACGCACCTCGGATGTGAATCGCATGCCGTTCAGTCCTGTCTTCTCGAGAATGGTCGTGACGTAGCCATTGAGCCTGCTGCGATCATCGTCCGTAATGCGCTTGGCGGTCACTACGAGCACTGGTATGTGTGCCGTCGCCTCATTGTCCTGAAGCGCATCTACGACGTCGAAGCCGTTGACGTCCGGCATCATCAGATCGAGCACGATCAGCTGAGGCAGCTCCCGCTGCGCGACGTCGATCGCTTCCTGACCGCCGTATGCACGCAGCAGTGTCACTGGCATGTCGGCCATGCGAACCGCGATCAGCTCGACTGACTTCGGATCATCGTCTGCCACCAGCACCTTGAGCGTTTCGGCCTCACTGAGCGGCAGCAGGCCGAGATCCGTCAGCGAATCGTAGAGGTCGCGTCGCGAAATCGGCTTCTGCATGACAGCCGACGCCCCCAACGCTGAGCCCTTGTCGGTGTCGGCGACTATGGAAATGATGACGACGGGGATCCGCTGCAGGTCCGGCAGTTCCTTGAGGCGACGCAGGAACTCCCAGCCGTCCATGTCAGGCAGCATGATGTCGAGCGTGATGAGGGAGACAGGCTGCTCGGCCGCGACTGCCAGTGCGTCCTCTGCGGAAGGCGCATGCAGCACCTTGAAGCCTTCCGCCTCGAGCTGGAGGCGGATCAGGTCGGCTGATTTCGCATCATCTTCCACGATCAGTGCGAGTCGCTCACCCGGCAGCACGTCGATCGGCGCTATCGTAGTGATAGTCGTTGGCTCGACAGCGCTCGTGCGGAGCGGCAGCCACACGGTAAAGCATGAGCCCTCACCGCGCTGACTTTCGACCGCAACACCACCGCCGTGCAGATCGGCCAGCAGCTTCACCATCGCCAGCCCCAGACCGGTACCCTCGAACTTTCGCGCGAGGCCGCTGTCGATCTGGCTGAAGGGCCTGAACAGCTGCTCCAGACCATCTGGATCGACACCAATGCCGGTGTCCGTCACGCTCACCTGCAGGAACTCCTCATAATCGCTGGCGGCGGGAAGGAAACTCCTGGCCTCCCATCCGGTCGACAAAGCGCCCATCTGCGATCGCGTCACGCGATCGGCACGAAGCGTCACCCGGCCGCCGTCCGATGTGAACTTGACCGCATTCGAGAGCAGGTTGTAGACGATCTGCTTCACCTTCCGGGCGTCCGCGTGGAACACTCCGAGGTCCGCGTCGCCGGTGAGCTCCAGCTGGATCTGGCGATCTGCCGCATTCTCACGGACGATCGACAGGCTGTTGCGCAGCCATGACGACACCGTGACCGGTTCCAGATCGAGCAGCATCTTGCCGGCCTCGACCTTGGAGAGATCGAGTATGTCGTTGATGAGCGACAGCAGGTGCGTGCCGCTGCTGAAGATGTCGCCGATGAACCCGCGCTGCTGTTCGGTCATCTCACCGAGGAGCCCGTCGCGCAGGATCTCCGAGAAGCCGATGATCGCATTCAGCGGCGTCCGCAGCTCGTGGGACATGTTCGCCAGAAACTGCGACTTCATGCGACTGGCGTCCTCGAGCTCCACGTTCTTCAGCTGTAGTGTCTGCTCGTACCGCTTCAGCTCCGTCATGTCGCGCGCCGATGCGAAGACTCCCTGCAGCACCCTGTCGCGGTCGTGGAACGTGGTCGCGTTGTATGAAACGACGGTTAGCGTGCCATCGCGTGAGCGCGCAGTCAGCTCGTAGTTCCTGATGCTGCCCTCGGCCAGCACGCGGTTGATCCCCGCCTGCGCGTGAGCGGAATCCGTGAAGTAGTTCCTGAACGGCGCTCCGATGAGCTCATCACGGGTGCAGCCCGTCAGCGCCTCCATCTGCTTGTTCACGTCGGATATGATGCCGCGCGGATCGGTGGTCATGAGCGCGTCAATGTTCGACTCGAGCAGGGAGCGCGTGTAGAAATGCTGATCGCGCAGGCGCTGGTCGAGCTTCATCCTCTCTTCTTCAACGAGCTGGCGCGCGGTGTTATCGGTGCCGATCAGGAGGTAGCCGATGATGGCCTCATCGGTATCGCGGAGCGCGGTCACGGACACCACGGCAGGGAAGCGACTCTTGTCCTTGCGGATGTATGTGAGCTCGTAGATGTCTTCGATGCCGCGCGATGCCTTGAACACCAGCGCCTCGAAGCCGGGAGTGATCGGCGTGCCGAGCTCCTGGCTGAGCGCGGTGGCACGTGCAATCACTTCACGAGGGTCGGAGATCTCGGCAGGCGTGACCTTGTTGACGACCTCTGCCGCGGTATATCCGAGCATGCGCTCGGCGCCCACATTGAAGATCTGGATGACGCCCTGCGCGTCGGTGGCGATACTGGAGAAGTTGGCGCTGTTGAAGATGGCGCTCTGCAGCGCACCTGCCTTCAGAAGGGTCTCCGATGAACGTCGATCGAAACTGCCACTGTTTGCGTCAGCTACGCGTGCTGTATGCATGGCCATCTCCCGCTGTCGTTTCGTACTCGAACCGACGCGGAGGCGCCTGCCCTGAAACCGTCCTCACAGGACGGCGATCGCCTTCCTGTTGTTCGACGTCTACTGATACCCCACAGTGCCGCGGAAAAGCCGAATCGGGCATCTGCCTTTCCGAAGCAACTGGTGGAGTACAGCGTTTCGGGTCAGCGGAACCGGAACCCTACGTTCAGCGCAGGCATGTGGTCGACCGTCCCATCAGGGAAAATGTAGTCGCGCACGCTGACTTCCAGCGCGGTGCGCGAAGAGAACCCGTGCCGGACAGTGAGCGCGGGAACTACTGCGAAGTAGAACGAGTAGCCATCGCCGAACTCGGGCACCACGGTATCGCCGGCGTCCTCGTCAAGCACGACCTTCCTCCATGCTCCGCCGAGGAGTGTCCCGATTGAAACGCTCGTGTTGCCCGGCAGGATGTCGTACTCGGCGCCGCCCGTAGTGAGGATGTACTGGTTGTCGTAGACGTTCCGGCCGGCGACGAGTGGCCCGCTCGTCACGTCATCGCTTTCCGCGTAGCCGATGTCGCCGAGAAGCCGGGTCCGGTCGCCGATGTCATAGCCGATCCGGAAACCCGCCATCCAGCCGGTGTTCTCGTCATCGGGACTAATGTCGAAGGCGTCCTTGAAGAGCCCCGCATAAGGCGAAAAGGACCACGGATTCGAAGAACCCCAGCGGTCGTGTCGCCGCTGCGCCTCCGCATCGGAGGGGATGGCAATCAGCGGCAGCATCAGGGCGGGTATCAGCATCGTCAGGCGCATGGAACTTCTCCGGGATCGAGTACACAGCGGCTTCAGGCGATATACGAGCCCGGGGCGCGGGTGTTCCGGTGGAGGGACGAACGGTTGTTGTATGGGAGAATCGGCTCGGGGAGCGGGGCGAGGCGGACGCGGAACCCATTCTGCAGAACGGCGCACCGACCCATGGAAATGCCACGAAAAGGCCCTCCTGCCATGCGGCAGCAGGGCGTTTTCGTGGTGGTACGGGTCAATTTGCAGAATGGGTGCCGCGTCCGGCTTCCTCAGCGGATGCGCGCGGCGCCCGAAACATCCAAGGTCGGGCGCATGCCGCCGAGGCGGAGCTGCGACGCGACCTCTGCGTGCAGATTCGCAAGCGCGGCACTGCTGCTCGCTGCCGCACTGACGCGCGTGAGTGCATGATCGGCGGGGTGGCCGAGCCGGACCAGGTCTGCGAGCACGGCGACAGCCACCGCGCGCCGCTCCCGGGGTGCATCACGGCTGATACGAACCACCGCGCTCTCGCTGACGCCGGCATCCAGTGCGTCGGCGGCGACGGACAGGTGTCCCGCGCTGGCAGCTTCGACACTCGCACGCTTCAGCGCCTCGGACGCGCGCACCAGCCCTGCGACGCGGGCCTCGACCGCAGTTGCGATGCGTTCCTCTGCTACGGCCTTCGCACGGCCTTCGGCGATTTTGCTCTCGATCAGCTCGACAGGAATGCTCGCGCGGGCTGCGGCTGCCATGGCTGCATCGATGCGCGCCTGCGGTGTGCTGGCCTGCACGCGGGCATTGGCCTTCGCGTCAGCATTCTGGGCGGCGAGCGCCGCCGGCATGAGCAGCAGTGCGGGCACGATCGCGGCGAAGACCTTCGACTTCATGCGTGTCATGTTCTGCCTCCTGAGTGAGTGGCCGGCGTTCTGATTCGCGCCGCACCATTGCATTCTTCCGTTCACTGCTGTTAGACGATCGGCTCACGGGGGTTTGTCACCTAAGCCGCCGTCACTCCCTGATCAGTAAGGAACTGGCGCAGTGTCTCGCGAGCGCGGTGCACGCGCATCTTGACTGCGCTGGGCGAAGCATCCGTCATTTCCGCGACTTCCTCATACGTGTAACCCGCGTCGTGCTTGAGCAGGAATGCCTCGCGCAAAGCGGCGGGAAGCTGCTCGAGGGCAACACGCATCGTCAGGTCGAGCTCGCTCGTGTCCTCACGCCGATCCTGAATGTCCTCGGCGCCCGCGAGGGTGCTGAGTGGCAGCGTGCTGCGTCGCACATTCTTCAGGTGGTCCAGACACAGATTACGTGCGATGCGGAACAGCCATGCGCGAAAGTGCACGCGGTTGCGGCATTCCGCGAGACGGTCGTATGCCCTGACGAACGCATCCTGAACCAGGTCCAGTGAGGTGTCATGGTCGATACCCATGCCGCGCATGTGGCGGTAGACGAGATCCTGATGGCGGCGCACGAGGTCTGCGTAGGCGTCGCGCTCACCACCGATCACCCGGCTGACGAGCTTCGCATCGTCCGTTGGCATATGCATTGCTCGCGCGCTCACTCGACGATGAGCACTGCGACATGGCCGCCCATGCCGTCATCTCTGCGACCCGGCACTTCCTCCGGCACGAACCACCTGCCGTCGGCGTTCACGAAGGAGTAGTTGTAGACACCGGGCTCGAGCGCGATCGTGTACGTCCAGTTGTCACCGGTGCGCTGCATCGGCACTGGCGTCCAGTCGTTGAAGTCACCAGCAATCCGCGGTACGTCCGCCGACATGGAAACCGGGAGCTGGATCGTCGCGCGGCCATCCGTATACTCGGCCGGCACGGGCGGTGCCGGTGCTCCGACAGGACCGCCGATCTGGAGCGACAGTCCGACGTTCCACGACGTTTGCGGTGGCTGCATGTACAGCGGATCGAACGTGTCGTGTCGCGCGCCGGCGTCGATCGTGGCGCGTGTGTGAACCCTCAGGGACGCGCCTACGGACCACGGCAATCCCGCGTCCTCCGACTCCAGCCAATGTCCGGCGCTCCCCCACACACTGCCCAGACGGTGAGCGATGAGGGCCGACGCGCCCGCGTACGTGGCGGCATCCCAGCCTTCGGGAACGTAGCGGCGTACGACCGGCATCAATGCGAGCGATGAAGCAGGCAGCAGCGTCAGCCGGAGGTCGGCGAGCCGCACGGTACGATCGGTCGCCAGCTCTCCGAACGACGCGCGATAGAGCGAAACACCGGCGCGTGCATGAAGCTGCAGCATCGACCCCTCGTAGCCGAGGACGGGGAGTGCCTGTCCCGCGAGCGCGTACCCGGATCGGTCAGCAACAGCCTCGAGCGGCGGATCGAACGGGTCAGGGATGAACGGCGGGCGTTCCGGACCTGACTGCGCGGATCGATCGCGTGTGATGAAGGCGTTACCCGAGAGATCGACGCCTGCGACCAAACCGTCGTGATGAAGTGCGGCACGCGTCCACGCGCCCGCTCCCGCCCAGAGCGATTCGACGGAGCTCGTCGGTAGTCCGGCGGAGAGGCGGAAGCCAACATTCGATGCCTCGTAGCCGAGCCCGAGGGCGATGCTGGTGCTCGCATTGGCAGGATCGAGAGTGGAGCGCATCTCTCCCGCCTGCATGCTCAGCTTCCATTGCTGCGCAGCGGCCGGGACCGCTGCCGTCGCGCATGCAACGAATATTGTAAGTCTCACACCGATATGCATGATTCGTATCATGATTCGACCTCGTCCGGTGCGAGCACGGCCAGGCGGCTGTTGAGACCGCCGAAGCCATCATCCACAGCGGGTGCATTCGGATCGGCCACCCAGCGCTCGCCATCGACCACAAACGCGTAGCTGTGCACGCCCGGATTCAGCGGCACGACCACCGTCCACACGCCCGCAGCAGTACGGGAAAGCGCATGTGCCGGCTGCCAGTCGGTGAAATCGCCGGCGAGCATGACCTGCTCGGCGTTCGGTGCGTTCAGCAGGAATTGCGTGAGAACCTGCCGTGAGGCTGCCGGTGAAGGCGTTGTCTCACGACCGATCACCAGCGCCACAGCCAGTACTGCCGCCGCAATCAGCCCGTACGCCGGACGCCAGCCGAAAGAGATCGGCCGTGGCTTCCAGATCCAGCCGAGCAGCGCGTGAACCGCGCTCGACCCCTTTGTCGCTGCGGGCTCCTGCGTCGCCTGATCCGCCCGCGGCGACTCCGCTCGCGCTATGCGCCTCATAACCGAGGGCGCCAGATCAGGCATCGGCTGAATCGGCACGGCGCGCATCACCACCGCGATGTCAGCTTCCGCCGACGCGAGTTCCGCTGCCTCCGCCGCGTTCAGCTGCTCCCGTGGCAGCTCGCCGTCCAGCGCCTTCTGTATACGATGGTCCATCTCGTCTCTCCCTCCGGCTATGCCGTATGGTTCCCATCCATATTCAGGACGATCGAAACCCGGCGGATTGTCACATTGGAGGCTGCCAGGGGGGAGCGGACGCGGAACCCATTCTGCAGATCGGCGCGTTCGCGCATGAAACTGCCACGAAAAAGCCCTGCTGCCATGCGGCAGCGGGGCGGTTTCAGCGTGCCATCGGTCAATTTGCAGAATGGGTGCCGCGTCCGACTGGCTCCGCGTTCAGCGGCGCCCCTTCCGATCATGCTTCATGATATCGTACACGAGCATCAGCCCGCCGACGACCGCACCGACGAACAGCAGAATCGCAAAGCCGGGATAACCCAGGATCGTGAACGAGGTCTGCACCTGCATGAGCATGGCCGCACCGATGATGAGCGCGGCGAGAATGAGTCCGGTGGTGATGCGGTTGGCGATCTTCTGGATGCCCGTGATCAGCTCCGTCTCATCGATCGCGTCCACCTTCACGCGGATCCGGTTGTCCGCGACGCGGTCCATGAGCCGGTTGAGCCGGCCGGGCAGCTCCTGCACGAACTCATTCAGCTCGAGGGCACCGGCGAGCGCCTGCGTCGGCGACATCTGCCGCAGCATGCGCCGCTGCATCAGCGAGCCGGCTTTTCGTCGGATCGCTTCGTTGACATTGAACTCGGGCGCGAGAGTGGTGGCGACGCGATCGAGGTTCAGAAGCGTCTTGCCGAGCATCGTGAGCTCCACCGGCTGGCGCGCACCGTTCTCACCCGATATGCGCGTGATCTCTACCACGACGCGTCCGATGTCCATGTCATCCATCGTCGAGTCGCGATGCATCGCAACGAGGTTCGAGATCGCACGCGTGTACTTCTGACGATTGAAGTCCTCCAGCCGCTCTCCCATCGATGCCGCCGTGCTCGCCGCTTCCTCGCCTTTACCATCGCTGATCGCGATCAGCAGCTTGAGCAGCTTCTCCTGCATCGTCTCCGTCACATAGCCCACCATACCCAGGTCGATCAGCGCGATATGATCATTGTCCGTCAGAAACACATTGCCCGGGTGGGGGTCTGCGTGGAAGATGCCATCTACCAGGATCTGCTTGAGGTACGCCTCGAACAGAACATCTCCCAGCGCCTCGCCGTCCAGCTCGATCAGACGGACGGGCGGGATATCCGTCACCTTCTCGCCGTGCACCCACTCCATCGTGAGCACGCGCGACGTCGTGTAGTCCATGATCGGCGCGGGTATCTCGATCAGGTCGTACTCACGCATGTTCTTGCGGAATACTGTCAGGTTCTGCGCTTCGCGGAGATAGTCGAGCTCGCGCATGAGCGAGCTGCGGAACTCGTCGAGCATGGCGGCGAGGCCGTAGCGCCGTCCGATTTCCGTGTGCTCGTCGACGAATACCGCAATCTCGTTCAGCGCCTCCAGGTCGGCGGTGATGCGCTCGCGGATATCCGGTCGCTGCACCTTGATCGCGACCGCCCGCCCGCCCCGGAGAGTCGCCCGATGCACCTGACCGAGGGATGCAGCGGCGATCGGTTCCGGATCGAACGTCTCGAACAGCTTCGACATCCTCACGCCGAGCTCGTCCTGGATGATCTCCTCGGCGATCGCGGACGGAAACGGCTCGACCTTGTCCTGCAGCCGCGCCAGCGCCTCCATGTACGTGATCGGGAGGATGTCCGCGCGCGTCGAGAGCAGCTGGCCGAGCTTGATGTATGTGGGGCCGAGCTTTTCGAGATCTGCGGCCAGTGCCGTGGCATCCGGATCGGTCAGCTCTTCCGGATCGGTCCGTGACGGACGCTCTTCCTTCGGCAGCGCTGCTTCCAGGCCGGAGTTCTCCACCAGGTCTCGCCGACCGTACTTCACTAGCAGCCGCGCCAGATCCGTGTAGCGGCCCACGTGCTTCGGCTTCAGTGATATGGACATGTGCGCCTGGTGTCAGTGACCTGTCCGGCCGTGTTCTGGCCCCTGCGGCCGCAGGGATTGCAAAGGATGCGCCGGATATTGCACCGGACCCGCTCTGGCGGGCCGGGCCGAGCCCGTCGGCGCGTCGCCGGCGGGCACGAATGCCACGCCTTACGTGTGGAGGACACGATGCGACGACTGATGACGATCATGGCGGCTGCGTTCCTGATGCCCCTTATCGCGTGCGGTGATGAGGATCCTGCCGATCCGACCATCGAGGCGTCGGGGACCTACACCCTGCGGTCGATCAATGGGCAGGACCTGCCTGTCACCGTCCTCCAGATCGGCGCTGACATGGTAGAGGTGCTCGACGGCGAGATCCGACTGAACACAGACCACACGTTCAGCGACAGCACGACGTTGCGCATCACGGAAGGGGGGCAGGTGAGCACGGACGTCGAGTCGCTGCGTGGAACGTACGTGCAGAGCAGCACGTCGGTGACCCTTACACCGACTGGCGGCGCGGCGTACGCGCTGGCGCTTTCGGACGATGTGCTCACCCAGACTGTCGGTCAGTACGTGCTGGTCTATCGCCGTTAGCGAGGCGTTCGGGCGGGCGACCGCGGCCGTTCGGATATTTCTGTGGACGGATGCCTGAGCGATGTCTACATTCCAATGTAAGCCGCACGCCACGATCGACAGGGACGGCGCCTTCGTCGCGTCGTACGGCAGTCCGCCCGTCACGGCAACGAACATGTGGGACTTCGGCGCGATCAAATCCGGGATCCGGGAAGGGCGCGTCCTCGACGAGTTCAGGAACAGCGTGCTGCCGGTGTGGCTCGCTGACAGCAGCCTCGTGCTGGCGTTCTACGCGGATCCCGAGGTGCGGAAGTATGACAGGTCGGGACGTATGGTGTGGACCACTGCACTGGCTGACCCCGTGCTCGACCACGCATTCTCGGAGTTCGTGCGCCGGAACATCGAGGAGCCAAACCCCGCCAGGATCTACTCCCTGAACTACATCACCGATGCGCTGGCGACGGACGAGGAAGTATGGTTTCTTCTCGCGGGATCGGAGGGTGCACCGGCAGTGATCCTGTGCCTCGACTCCGATACCGGACGCTTGCTGCGTCGACGCGTAGTTCACGGAGTCGCGCCCGCCAGAGCGTTCGCCCTGGACGAGGAGCAGGGCAGGCTCTACATCGCGAATGGTGCCGATGCCAGCCTGTCCGTAGCAGTGCTGCCAGACGGCTGACGCCGATTCCATTACAGCTGAAATCATTGAGAGCGACGAGGTGACATGAGCTGGGTGCCGGTCAGGGAATACGCCGCGCTGGTGCTGGCGGAGATGCATCAGCAGATGCTCGAGCAGTCCGGAATCCCGGTACTGCTGAAGGGCCCGCTTACCGGTGCGTTCGGCCCCGGGTTTTCCGGGCCGACGACACAGGGCGTTACATTGCTCGTGCCCGATGAACACCATGCCACAGCCCTGGAGCTTCTGGGTGACGAGGACGCCTGACGTGCGGCGCCGCCTCGCCGCGATTCTGCTTGTCGCAGGGTGCGCCGCGGATGGCGAGCCTGAGCTGGTGACTACGCGCGACACTGTGATCACGCACGAAGGTGCAGACGTCACTGTGCAGGTGGTCGAGAACGAGGTCGTTCCGGACGATCTGCCGACCTGGAGTGTGGACAGCACTCCCGCTCTGGACCTGGGCGGACTCGGCGGCTCGGAGGAGGTCGTACTGTTCCGCGTGACTGGCGCGTACCGTCTGTCGGACGGGCGTGTGGTGGTGGCGGACGGCGGCAGCAGTGAGCTCAAGGTGTTCGACGATGAAGGTGCGCTCACGGGCACGATCGGCGGACCGGGCGAGGGTCCGGGCGAGTTCCGCCGGCTGTCGTACGTGGGACTGCTGCCGGGCGACTCGGTCGTGGTGTGGGATATGGGGCAGGCGCGGCTCACGGTGTTCGGCCCGGACGGCGTACGTGCGCGCGACTTCCACATCGGTGCGACTCCGGAATCTCCGCGGTCCAGTGTCAGCGGTGTATTCGCGGACGGCTCCATGCTGTCGCGCGGCTTCATTGATCTCGGCGGGCGCGTGCCTGACGGCCTCGAACGGCATCGTTCGGCCGTGCTGCATCTGACGCCTGCAGGTATGCTCGCGGATTCCATCGGCATCATTCCGACGGGCGAGACGTATTTCCGCGCGTTCGAGGGCGGCTTCAGCTTCTATACTCCGCCGTTCGCCCGTACGACCGAGGTAGTGGCTTCCGGCGACAGGGTCCATGTGGCGGATTCCGACCGTGCCGAGCACGCGGATCTCGGCACGGT
>DATABQ010000571.1:0-4640 GCA_036259495.1 Longimicrobiales bacterium
CGTTCGTGCTCGATGCGGCCACGGCCGCACCGCTCGTCTGGCAGCATGACTATTTCCAGGGCGGTGCCGTGCGCGGCGCACTCCTGCCTGCGACGAGCATCGATCGCGGCATCAACGTGTTCGGCACCGATCGGCCGGAGCAGGTGATGTGGCTCACGTTCGGACGGGGTCCGGAGGAGGTGTCGCCGCTCCCGCCGCCGACCGACGCGCGTCGCTGGCGCTCCATCACTACGCTGCTGTCGACGACCGGCCGCGACATGTCGCGCTCCGAGTACATCGAGCTCTACGTCAGTGCGGGTGCGCAGGAACCGCTCGCGCTCATCTTCGACATCGGCACCGTGGGCGAGGACGCGTTCTACATGGACTCGCTCGGGAACACGAACGGCACGTACCCCGACGGCCGCACGTGGGGCCTGGGCGAGCTCGATGAAGAGGCACGGATCATCGATCGCGAAGTGTGGGGCACCGATGCCGACCGCATCGGGCTCTGGAACCAGGAATGCCTCGCCGAGCCGAACATCGTGTATCCGTTCAGCGATGTGCGCTCGAACTGCACGCGCAACAATGGCCGGCCGGACTCGGAGGACATGAACGGCAACGGCATCCTCGACCAGGATGACGGGCAGTACTTCAGGTATGTCGTGCAGCTGGATGGGAACAGCGAATATCTCGTGCGCGACACGGCCGCGACCGGCACCGGGTTCCGGCTGTATCGCATTCCGCTGCGTTCGGGCGATCCGGTGAACGGCGCGACCGATGCGACGTGGCGCTTCATACGTCATCTCCGGATGACGATCGCGGGCGAGCCGCAGACGAAGCGTGTGATCTCGATCGCACGCATGCGTATTGTCGGATCACGCTGGACGAAGCGCGATGTGCACGGCGTGCAGCGCGGGCTGCTCGAGGACGAGCCGGGACTCGGCGCGGGTATCGCGGAAGTGCGGGCAGGTCCTGTGAGCGCAGTGACGGATGGCGGTGTCTACCGCGGCCCGCCTGGCGTGGGCGAGCGCGCGCAGGACCCGAACCAGCGCTTCGACAACGCCGGCATCGAGATCAACGAGAAGAGCCTGCGCCTGGGCTACACGGACCTCGAGGCGGGCGACCGCGCGGAGATTTATTACAGGTACCCGCAGCAGCCGAGGAACCTGCTCACGTACCGCGAGCTGCACCTCTGGGTGCTGCCGCGCGAGGGCGACTGGGGCCCCGACGGGGATGAGCGCTTCACCGTGCGCATCGGCAGCGATCCGCAGAACTTTTACCTGTACCAGACGAAGCTCAGGCCTGCGACCGGCGACCGTCCGGTGGCGCCGGCGGACTGGATGCCGGAAGTGGTGATCGATTTCCAGGAGTGGTTCGAGCTGAAGGCGCAGGCGGAGCGGCTGCTGATCGAGCGGGGGCCGAGCACGACGGGCGGGGACACGCTATGGAGCGCCGACAGCACATATGCAATCGTGCTGCAGGACCGCGCGCGCGCGCCGAACCTCGCGGCCGTGCGCGAGCTGACGTTCGCCGTCTACAACGGTGGCGATACGCCGACGACGGGTGAAGTCTGGATCAATGACATGCGGATTGATGTCCCGGATCGTGATCCGGGCGTTGCGGGCAACATCGCACTGAACCTGAATGCCGGCGATTTCGTCAGCGGCCACGTGACGCTGTCGAACGAGGGGCCGCTGTTCAGGCAGCTGAACGAGGACCCGTCCTACGTCGGCGGCTCCGCCTTCTCGGTGGGTGCGGATGCGCGGCTGGACAAGCTGCTGCCGTCGAGCTGGGGCATAGACCTGCCGGTATCGGTGACGCACACGCGCAGTGCGCAGTCGCCGACATTCCTGTCACGGACGGACGTACAGGCCGACCAGCTGGAAGGCCTGCGCGATGCAGGGTCGGGCTCCACGCGCGTGGGTGTGCGGCTGAGCAAACGCACGCCGAGCGCGAACCCGATCCTGAGTCTGCTGCTCGACGGCTCCGCGCTCCGCCTGTCGTACGCGACGTCGGAGAACCGCAGCATCACGGCGACATCGCAGGCGACGGGGTTCACGGGCGATTACACATACCGTCGCGACCTCGCGCCGCGTTCGTTCACGGCGGTGCCAGGCCTGCTCGAGGGCGCACTGCGCGCGATCGCGCCGGCCATGGTCGAGAACAGTGATGCGTTCACGCGCCTGGTCGATGCACGGCTGCGCTGGAGCCCGGCCAACATATCGTTCGGCACATCGTACAACGACCAGATGTCGCGGTCGTTCCGCTACGACCGCATTCTCGACCTGCCGGGCGACTCGAGCGTGATCGGCATCGAATCGCCGCGCGAAGGTCTGCGGAACAATGCGCAGGTCACGCTACGTCCGTTCTCGCCGCTCAGCATCAACGTGGGGCTGTCGAGCGAGCGCGATCTGCTGGCGGCCGAACGCGCGTCGACACAGGCGCTGGAGCTCGAGGCGCTGCGCAGCGCTCGCTCCAGCTTCGGCGGTTTCGACGCGGGCTGGGAGCGCTCGCGCAACCTGAACAGCACGCTCTCGTATCGGCCGGAGATCACGTCCTGGATGCGCGGTGAGTACACGTACAGCTCGCGCTATGCGACGGATCGCAGCCCGTCCTACCTCGAGCTGATAACGGAAGGCGCGGACACGACGGCGGAGATGCAGCGCCGGTTCGAGACGTCGCGCCAGGTATCGCGCAGGCTGATGCTGGAGATGCCGGGGATGGTGCGCGCGATGGGTCTCGACTCGACCGGCATCGCCGCCCGGCTGCTCCGGCGCGTCGAGATCGTCGACCTCAACTGGCGCAGAACGCTGTCGTCGCAGTTCGATCGCGAGTCGTTCCTGCCCGGTCTCGGCTACCAGTTCGGCTTCGGCAGCCTGGACAGCTACTCCGTCATTGGAGCGGACACGGCATCGCGTGCACAGGAGCGCGGCGAGTTCCGCGCGACGAGTGGCATCCAGCTGATTGGCAGGCTGCGCCTGGACATGAGCTATCACAATGCCGATACGGAGCTGTTCGATGCGCGCGGCGGATCGCGCCTCCAGCGGGAGGTCGGCTGGCCCAAGGCGTCGGTTCAGTGGCGGCCGCAGCAGATCCACGACCGCTTCTCCGGGTTCCTGACGTCGTTCTCGACATCGTTCGGGATCGAGCGCATCGAGCGCACGATCGATTATCTCGACAGCGAGGCGCAGCAGCGCGGCGACACCGAGCTGCGCTTCCCGTTCTCCGTCTCCGTCGGCCTGCCGCAGGGCATCCTGGCGACATACCGCGCGTCGTACTCGACGGGCGAGAAGCTCGATCCCACCGGTGGCGCCGAGTCGGGCGGACTCCAGCAGAACCTGGCGATCTCGGCCGTGATCCCTGCCGGGCCGTTCGCCGAGCGGCTGGACGGACCGATCTCCGCCACGCTCACGTTCGCACAGCAGGGCCAGCGGCAGTGCCGCTACACGATGATTGCCGAAGCCGAGGGATGCATCGCATTCCTGGATTTCGGCACACGCAGCGCGAATCTCTTCGTCGAGTCCCGCATCAGGGAGATCACAGTGGGCATGCAGGGGAACTACGTATCACGGCAGAACCATGTCGGCACCCGCAACACGTCCAGCCAGTTCCAGCTCAGCTTCTACGGCCGCTTCAACGTGAACGCCGGCCGGCTGCCGGAGCAGTTCCGATGAGGCGTGCAGCCGCGGCGGCGTGCGCCGCGCTGCTGCTCGTGGCGGCGGGCGGCTGTGAGCGCGGGTCCGGCCAGAGCACCACGTATGCCGTTGCGATCGACACGTCCGTCGTTCCGCCGTTCTCCGGCGCGAATGCGCACGCGCTGCTGCGCCGGCAGGTGGAGTTCGGCCCGCGCGTCGCCGGCAAGGTCGGTCACGCCAACCAGCTCGCGTGGATGGTCCGCCACCTGCGCGACCGCGCCGACACGGTCGTCTTGCAGCCGTTCGACCACACCGACGCCGACGGCCGCGAGCTCCGCATGTCGAACGTTTTCGCACGCTTCAACACCTCCGCGCGCGATCGCATCCTGCTCATTGCCCACTGGGACACCCGCCCGACGGCCGACATGGACGACGAGCGTCCGAAGGACCCCATCGCAGGCGCGAACGACGGCGCGAGTGGGACCGCTGTCCTGCTCGAGCTTGCCAGCGTCCTGTCCAGCCATTCTCCGCCGATCGGCGTCGACATACTGTTGGTCGACGGCGAGGACTACGGCCCCGGCGAGTCGCACATGTACCTCGGCGCGAAACACTTCGCGGCCAACCAGCCGCCGAACTTCAGCCCGCTCTATGGCATCCTCGTGGACATGGTCGGCGACCGGGACCCGCGCTATCCGATCGAGGGCAACTCGTTCGAGATGGCGCCGGAAGTGGTCGACCGCGTCTGGAGCGTCGCCGAGCAGATCGGCCTCGGCAGCATGTTCACACGCGTCAATGGCGGCCGCATCACCGACGACCACATCCCGCTCAACAAGGCCGGCATCCGGACCATCGACATCATCGACTTCGACTACGAGCACTGGCACACGCATGGCGACGTCGTGGAGAATACTTCTCCCGTCGGCTTGGAAGCAGTGGGGCGGGTGCTCACCGCGCTCATTTACAACGGCGGGTGAGGCATGGTTGTGGGATGGGGAGTGGGATAGTTGTTCGGAGTGGCTGTGGGGG
>DATABQ010000572.1:0-4395 GCA_036259495.1 Longimicrobiales bacterium
CCGCGAGAACTTCCACTATGTCGACAAGGGTGATCTGGCCACGATCGGGCGTGCGGCCGCAGTCGCACGGCTTGGGCGGCTGAAGCTGTCAGGGTTCCCGGCGTGGGTGATCTGGGTCGTGGTGCACATCATGTATCTGATCGGCTTCAGGAATCGTGTGCTCGTGATGCTGCAATGGGGCTGGGCGTATCTGACGTATCATCGCGGGATCCGGCTGATCACGGGCGATCGGCAGGTGGAAGTGCGGCGGGCACGGGATGCGGAGGATCGACCGTTGCCGCCGCCGCCGCGCCGCCGAGTTTTGCGTCGCTGAGCAAGAGGGAGAAGCTGAATGCTGGCTGTTGCCGGAATCCTGATCATGGGCGTTGCACTGTTCCTCACCCCGCTCGGCATACCCGGGCTCTGGATCATGGTGGGCGTTCTTGCCATCGGTGCGATCATGGGGGATGTCGGCGTGCTCGTCATCGCCGGATGCCTGGCGCTCGCCCTGGCAGCGGAGATCCTCGAGTTCTTCATCGTCAAGAAGCTGAATGTCCGCTACGGCGGCTCACGACTGGCGTTCTGGGGCGCGATCTTCGGTGGTGTGATCGGAGTGATTCTGGGTATGCCGATCCCGATCATCGGGTCGCTGATCGCCGGATTTCTCGGCTCATTTGCGGGCGCAATGGCGGCAACGCTGTACGAGACGAAACGCTTCGATGCGGCAGCACGCGTCGGGTGGGGTGTGCTGCTCGGGAGGATGTGGGCGGCGGCGACGAAGGTCGCGGCCGGAATCGTCATCTTCGTGCTGGGGTCTGCTGCGCTCCTGCTGTGATCCCGGGCTCGGCCGCCCCTCACCGGACGCGGAACCCATTCTGCAAACTGTGCCTGTCCGGGCATTTCGGTGTCCCAGGCAGTAGGCTCCCGCAATTGCTCGGATACCGCATGATGCCGCGGATAATCCTGGACGCCGACGCGCCCGCCGCTGTGGATGTGCCATGGGTGGTCGGGCCAATTTGCAGAATGGGTTCCGCGTCCGGTGAGGGGCTGCTGTCATGCGGCGGTCTGCTGGCACGTTGAACGCATGACGGCGGCGGTGCGCCGCTGTGGACTTCCGACCCTGCGCCAGCACTTCCCTGAACGCATCCGCGATATCGATGATGGGACGGATCACCTCCGCCGCAGCGATTCTGATGCTCCTGTCCGGGGCATGTGCGAGCCCGCTGCAGGCGCAGGACTGCAACGATGGCGGATTGACGCGGATCAGCTGTCTGCCAGAGGCCTCACGCACGTCGGGTGAGCTGTTGACGCTCGGTGCGAACGTGGCGATCGGCGGGCTCACGGCGGGAGTGCGGCAGTGGCGCGCGGACGGCTCGTTCCTGGACGGCTTCTGGCGCGGAGCCGTTGGCGGGGTCGGCACGTACGCGGGCAAGCGCATCGTCGGCGCCGATTTCGACGGAGCGGGCATCCTCGGCCGGAGCGTCGCGGCCGCGGGTGCGTCCGTGACGCGGAACGCCGCCGACGGCAAACCGATGTTCGACCGCCTGACGATTCCGATCGGCTTCGTGAGGCTGGACTGGCGACCCCACAACGGCGACGTCCACGCCGCATTCGACGTGGCAGCGCTGACAACGATCGCCGGCATCTACATGTCCGGTCTGGGCGCATCTCTGGATCTCCGCCGCACTCTCGACACAGGTGCGCCCGTTTTCATGGCGCGCGACTGGGAGCCTGGCCTCGGGTGGGCTGGTCGGCAGATATTCGGCGCCGTGCTGCTGAGGGGGGATCCGCCTGTCGACCCCGACCACGCGATGCTGCTCAGGCAGGCACTCCACCACGAGCGCGTTCACGTGCTTCAGTACGATCAGTCCTTCATCCTGTGGAACGAGCCGTTCGAGACCCGCCTGCTCCGCAGGCTCGGATCACCCGATTGGCTCGCGTCGAGGTTCGACCTGTCACTGGTTGCCGTCGGCATATCGGGAATGAAGTTCATGCTGCCGCCGTCGCTTCACGTGTGGGAGGATGAAGCGCATTTCATTGGAAGAACGGAAGACGGCCCCGACGGCGCCTGAACGCCATGGGACCGTCTCTCACGCGTTAATCCTCACCGGTCGGAAACCGGGAAGCGTTGCTGCGGGATGACAGCAGCTTCTCCTGGAAATCCAGCCGCTCCTCAGTCAGCTCCAGCCGGCGTTCCGCATCCGCCAGGCGCTGTTCAGCCCGTTCGAGCTCCGCCTTCAGCTCCGCGACGTACCGGCTGTCGGGACCGCCCTTCGACAGGCGGTCGCCGAGACCCTTCGCGATCGGCGAGATGATCGCCGACAGCACGATAATGATCAGAATGAATGTGAACACGCCCATGCCGGATGGTAGCGGAAGCCGCAACCGGCACGCAACGGCTTCATGCGGGCGGCCGCTGCGCCCGCACGAACGCACTCATGAATGCGCCATCTAGCTCCTCGCCTGAAATGCCAGTCTCCACACCGAACGCATCGGCATCGGCAGCGCCGTAGACGCGCGTAGGCTCGACGTCGATCTGCTCGAAGCCGGCAGCACCGAGCAACGACGCATACTCATCGCGGTGCAGCGCGCCGGCGACGCAGCCCATCCACAGCTCCATGCTGCGGCGTACGTCAGCCGGAACCTCACGCGTCGAGACAATATCCGAGACGGCGAATCGGCCGCCCGGCTTCAGCACACGGAAGGCCTCGTGCAACACCTTCGACTTGTCCGCCGCGAGATTGATCACGCAGTTGGAGATGATGACATCGACAGACGCATCGGGAAGCGGGATTGCCTCGATGTCTCCCTTCAGGAACTCCACGTTGGCTGCGCCGGCACGCTGCTGATTGGCGCGTGCGAGTTCGAGCATCTCGTCCGTCATATCGAGGCCGTACGCCTTCCCCGTCGGTCCCACACGACGGGCGGACAACAGCACATCGATGCCGCCACCGCTCCCGAGGTCCAGCACCACTTCGCCTTCATGCAACTCCGCGAGCGCAGTCGGATTCCCGCAACCGAGCGACGCAAGCACTGCCTCCGTTGGCAGGCCGCTCGTCTCCGCTTCCTCGTACAGGTCGGCCGTGATCGGATCCCACACCTCGTCCGGCGATGCACCGCAGCAGCTCGACTTCGAGCCGATCGCTGCGCGCGACGCGGCAGCGCCGTACTTCTCGCGAACAGCCGCCTTCAGCGCCTCCGCATCACCGGCATCGATGGCATTCGTCAGCTCCGCGCCACGAAGCGACACCGGCTGGGCGTCGCCCGGCGTGCAGCAGGAGGTCGCAGAGGCCGCCGTGGCCGGCGCCGATGACATCAGAATCGGCGCCCCGCAGCACGATGACTCACGCGGCTTCACACGCAGCTCCATTGCAGTGGCCGTCGCCGGACAGATGTCCGAGAACTCCGCCGAGCGCCGGATCGAGGCCGGCACGGCATCGCGGTCCACTACTTCGAAGCCGCGGTCTCCGAAATACCCGGCGGCGCTCGTCGTCAGCAGATACACGGCGCGCAGTCCGCGCGCGGCGCTCCATTCAACCCGGTCATTTACGAGCGCGTCCGCCACACCCCGGCCGCGCCACTCCGGTGCGACGGCGATCGAGCGGAGCAGGCCGTACGCTCCGTAGACTTCCAGACCAGCGACTCCGACGATATCGTCGTCAACGACCGATACCACATAGCCATCCTCGAACTGCTCCGCCACACCCTCGAACGGGAGGTCACTCGCACGCAGAAGCGCCTCGACCCCCATCAGATCCGCCGATACAGCCGGTCGGATCGCTCCCACCGCCATCGCCACCTCACTCATCGCTTCCTCCAAGACGGCCGAGACCGGCCGCAATGCGGCGGCGCAGACGAGTCAGCTCGTCCTGCCGCACGTGATAATAGGCCCAGAGACCCCGTTTTTCACTCTCCACCAGACCGGCCGCACGCAGCAGCTTCAGGTGATGCGACACCGTGGGCTGCTTCACCGGCACTGACGCCTCCAGATCGCAAACGCAGACCGGACCATCGCTGGCCGCCATGGTCGCCAACAGACTCAGGCGCACGGGGTGCCCGAGCACGTCCAGCGCGGAAGTCAGGTCCTCGACCTCGTCAGCGCTCAGCGCCGGTACGAGTTCGGGCTGGCAGCAGCGGTCGCCGGGTCGGCGGTCGATGATGGGGAGCGTCTTCATTGATGTCCTTCGATATATCGGGATCCGGAACAGCGCGCCAATGTATCGACGCGCATCGATATAGTCGCGCCGCGCGCTCCGCCTGTCAAGTCGGACGCGGAACCCATCCTGCAGATCGACCCGCTCCGACATGGAGGCGTCCCCGATATGAGCGTGCAGGCGAGCGGCAGAATACCACGTTGCACCTGATCTGCCGCAGCGCGCGTGTGGCCGGAATCGCACCGCGCATGGACGGGGCGGC
>DATABQ010000573.1:0-5274 GCA_036259495.1 Longimicrobiales bacterium
CATTCGCCGACGTCGGCATTGAGCCGGCACAGCGATGCCGCATCGCCGTGCACGATCCCGTCGTGTATCGCCGAGCGCTGTTCCGAAGTGTACGGCATGTCGAGGAAGGAGCGTATCCGCCACTCGGGCGTCGCAATGGTGCCGGAAAACTCGACGAGAGCCGCATCGATACCGTCCAGCGATGTGCCGGACATGAGGCCGAGGACGAGCACCTATATCGCTCCGAGATCCGGTATGATGCGACCGATCAGACCACCCTCCGCCACCAGCCGTGCGCGCGCCTCATCGGCATCGACTCCGAGGCGGCCCATCACGATCGCCGTCTTCACATGGCCCCCCGACCCCTCGAGCAGTGCAGTCGCCTGCGGGCGGTCGACGCCGATCGTCTCCATCAGGATCCGCTCACCGCGGTCGCGCAGCTTCTCGCACGTGACCTGCAAGTCGACCATCAAATTGCCATACACCTTCCCGAGCTTCACCATCGACGCGGTCGTGATGGTGTTCAGCACCATCTTCGTCGCCGTACCGGCCTTCATTCTCGTGGAGCCCGTGATCACTTCCGGGCCGACGAGCGGCGCAATCACCACATCGTGCGTTTCCGTGAGCTCCTGACTCGGATACGTGCACAGCAGGAAGCCCGTCCGCGCTCCGAGCTCCCGCGCCTTCGCCAGCGCACCGTGCACGTACGGCGTTGTCCCGGAGCTTGCGATTCCGAGCACGAAATCCTTCGGACCCACACCGCGCGCCCCGAGATCACGCGCACCATCCTCGGGGTGGTCTTCCGCACCTTCCTGCGCGCGCACGAGCGCTTCGTATCCGCCCGCGATCAGCCCCTGCACCATGGCGGGGTCGGTGCCGTAGGTCGGCGGCATCTCGGATGCGTCGAGAACACCGAGCCGGCCCGACGTGCCCGCACCCACATAGAAGAGGCGCCCGCCGCGTTTGAAACAGTCGACGACGATGTCGATCGCGTGAGCAATCTCGTCACGCTCCTCCTGCACCGCCTCGGCGACCATGCGGTCCTCCGCGTTGATCAGATCGACAATGTCCTCTGTCGAGAACTGATCGATGCGCATGCTGCGCGGATTGCGCTGTTCGGTGAGGCGAGTGTCCTGCGATGGCCTATTTTCCATTATTGCCGCAACTTGCCACGTCTTTCACGTGCCCGGTAGATTGGCGCGGTAAGGTACCCCCAACGAGACGCCATGACCAGTCTCCTCGATCGTGCGACAGGGTTCGAGCGCGACCTGATCGACCTGCGCAGGGACCTCCATCGTCATCCCGAGCTGTCGTTCTGCGAGAGCCGTACCGCCGACATCGCCGCCCGCGCGGTCGAGTCGCTCGGCTGGCGCGTCCGTCGCGGCGTCGGCCGCACCCGCATCGTTGCGGAGCTCGGGTCCGGCCGCCCGCTCGTCGCACTCCGCGCCGACATGGATGCGCTGCCAATACAGGAATCCAGCGACGTCGACTATCGTTCCACCGTCGACGGTGTCATGCACGCCTGCGGACACGACGCGCACGTCTCCATGCTCATCGGCGCCGCCCGCCTTCTCGCCGACGCCCTCAGCGCAGGCAAGCTGACCGGAACCGTGCGACTCCTGTTCCAGCCGTCCGAGGAGTGCTCAGACGAAGAGGGGAAGAGCGGCGCCACCCGTATGATCGAGAACGGCGCCATGGAGGGCGTCGAAGCAGTCTTCGGCCTGCACATCGGCGCGCACCTGGAGTCGGGCCGTGCGTTCATCTCGCCTGGCCCGATCATGGCCGGCTCCGATCTCTTTACCGCTACCGTGCATGGCCGGAGCTCGCATGCCGGACGTCCTCACGAGGGCACCGATGCCATCGTGCTCGCAGCCCATTCCATCCTCGCGTGCCAGATGGGAGCAGCCCGGCGCATCTCGCCGCACGACGAGGGTACGCTCTCGATCGGCACCATTCGCGGCGGATTCGCGGAGAATGTCCTCGCCGAGAGCGTATCGTTGCGCGGCACCATCCGCTATTACAGCGATCCGGTGCGCGAGGTTCTCCGCGATGCGCTGCGACGCGGACTCTCCGTTGCGGAGACACTCGGCGGAGGCTTCGATCTGTCGGTGAAGGAAGGCTATCCCCCGGTGGTGAACGATACGGACGCAACTGCGATCGCCACCGCAGCGGTCGGCGACGTCATTGGCGCCGCGCGGGTCGTGCCGTTCGAGCGCATGATGGGCGCGGAGGATTTCGCGATTCTCGCCCGCGAAGCCCCCGCCTGCTTCTTCTGGCTGGGTGCCGGTCTCGAGCCGCCGAGGGAACATCATCACCCCGCATTCGATATCGATGAGCGCGCGCTGCCGATCGGCGCCGCTTCACTGGCAGCCTGCGCCATTCGCGCGCTTCACGAACTCATGAGGTAGCACAGCATGATGAGAAGGATCACCGTTCAGGCGAGCGCACTCGCCATAGCAACCGGCGCCCTGATGTTCACGGCCGGCAACACGCACGCGCAGCTCCAGTTCGGCGTGCAGCCGCCCGACACATGGGTGTCCGCATACGGCCTGATGTATACCAGCGTCTCGGGCATGAGGGACCCCGGCTCCAACTCGCGCTGGGTCTTCGACGACGCCGCTTTCGGCGGAGGCGTGGCCGTGCAGCGGCGCGTGGGCGAAAGTCTCATGCTCGGCGTCGACGGTTCACTCGCCCGACCGAAGTACGAAATCCAGGAGCTGGAAGTGGACGAGATCAGGGAGCGCGGCACTGCGTCGATCGCGACACTGCTCGCCACCGGCCGCTACGGCTACAGCGGCGGCGGCAGCATCGGCTTCTACCTGACGGGCGGTATCGGCACCATCGCCTACAAGCTCGAAACGCTCGAAGGATGGAACGCCGACTTCGCGCTACAGGCCGGCACTGGCCTCGAATACCAGTTCGGCGGCAACAAGGCCGTAGCTCTCGAGTGGGGCCGTACGTGGGGATATCACGAGAAGGAGAACCTCGGCGGCGGGAATCAGACGCACTCCGCGCTGAAGCTGGCGTTGAGGTTGGGTTTCTAGTCCACTCGGGGCCTGCGGGATCGGGAAGCGGCTTGCCGCGCGGATTGCGGGCGACGCGGATTTCACTGAAGTCCCGCCGTCCCGCCAGCTCCATCCCGATCCCGAGTCCCGCCGTCACCCGCAGTCCCGCCGCCGGCAACCCGATCCCGCATCCCGCCGTACCCGTCCCAACTCACGTCCGAACGGTCAACCCATCCACCAGGCTGTTCCGATACGCCTTGATCGCGGGCACAAGCCCGATCAGGAACGATGCGACGATGACTGCGGCGAGGTAGATATACGCGGTGGGTGTCGGTGGCTGGATCGGCAGATACAGCCCGAAGTTGCTCTCGATGACTCCCTTGAGCAGCACGAGCAGCGCGTAGACCAGGCCCACGCCTGTCAATGCACCGGCGAGTCCGAGCATTCCGGATTCCAGGACGAGCAGCGCGAAGATCCGCGGCGCGCCCGCGCCTATCGCACGCAGGATCGCCATTTCGCGACGACGTGCCTCGAGCGATGAATACAGTGACAGCAGCATGCCGATGAGGCCGACGGCAACGACGAAGAATGTGACGATGAGCAGTGCGTCCTCGGCATAGCCCACGCCGCGCCACATCTCCGCCAGCGCGACGCCCGGCAGGATCGCCATCACTGCCTCTTCCTCGTACGTGTTGATCTCACGCTGCAGCTGAAGTGTCGCGATGCGCGTGCGGGCGCCCAGGAAGAACGCCGTGATCTGCTCCGGCGGCTCCGCAGCATGATCATCGCCGGCTGCTTCCGCGGCCGGGTCCACCACCCCGCCAACGCCATGCGTCTCCGGGGTATTCGATTGACCATCCTCCGCAGTTACAGGCGCGGCGAGATTGGGCGGCGCGGCGAAATTGGGCGGCGCGGCGAAATTGGGCGGCGCGGCAAAGCTCGGTGGTCCGCCCGCAGCACCCGGCGTCTGCATGAAGCCTTCGTGGACTGCATCGATGCCCTGAAGCGTCACGTAGAGCGACCGGTCCACCGGCGTGAACGTGCGCTCGAGAATTCCGACGACGCGGAACGGCTGCTCGTCGTGATCCATGATGCCGGTGCCGTACAGGCCATGTGTAATGACGACGTCGGAGCCCACGCTGTAGCCGAGCTCGCGCGCGACCTGATCGCCGAGCACGACCTCGTGGTCCGTCTGCGGCATCCTGCCCTCATCGAACTCGATCGAGCGGCCGCCGCCATAGTGGAACTGCTGGTAGAAGGAGCTGTCCGTGCCGACCACGCGAAAGCCGCGGTGGCTGTCGCCAAGCGAGATCGGGATCGTCCATGCGACCGCAGCGTGGTCGCGGAAGTGCTCGTATGTCTCCCAGCTCACGTTGTTCGTCGGCGACCCGATGCCGAAGACGGAATACAGCAGCAGCTGCATCGTACCGCCACGCGCACCGACGATCAGGTCGGTCCGGCTGATCGTGTTGGAGAAGCTCTCCCGCATGCCCGCCCGCACGTTCTCGATGCCGAGCAGCAGTGCAACGCTGAGTGCGATGGATGCCAGCGTGAGCGAAGTCGCGAGCAGGCGGTTCGCGAGCGATTTCCTGACGAGCGAGAGCAGAAACATCAACGCTGCGCGGCCGTGTTCAGATCCGTGAGTGACAGCGCGCGATCGAACATGTGCTCCAGGTGACGGTCATGGCTGACGAACACGAGCGTCGCGTCTGCGGCCGCGCATCGCTCGAACAGCAGCTCCAGGAATTGCTCGCGCCGGTCGGAATCGAGGGCCGATGTCGGCTCGTCCGCAACAATCAGCTCGGGCGACCCGATCAGCGCGCGCGCGGCCGCCACGCGCTGTTGCTGTCCTACACTCAGTCTCGTCACGCGCTCATCGAGCAGTCCGCCGATGTGCAGCGCGTCGGCGAGCAGGCGCGCGGCGTCATCCGCAGACACATTACCCAGGCGTGCCTTCCGCTCCGCTGAAAGCCTGCACGGCAGTACGATGTTCTCCTGCACCGACAGATACGGGATGAGGTTGAACATCTGGAAGATGTAGCCAATGTGAGCCGCTCGGAGTGCATCCCGCCGGCGGTTCGACAGCTGACCGAGATCCGTGCCGAGCACGCGCACCACGCCGGCGTCGCTCCGCAGCACGCCCGCCAGCAGCCCGAGCAGCGTAGTCTTGCCGCTGCCGCTCGGGCCGAAGATGAACACCTTCTCACCGCGCTCGATCCGCAGCTCCGGCACGTTCAAAACAGTGGGGCCGCTGCCGTAGGCGAAGGATGTGTCATTCAGGAGAACGGGC
>DATABQ010000574.1:0-4522 GCA_036259495.1 Longimicrobiales bacterium
CGCCGTCCGACGTCCCTTCGATTGCCGCGAACGGACGTTCCGGGCCGAACGCGTAGCCCCCTTCCACCTGGAAACGCCATGGCGGGCCGGGGGCATAGACGATGCCCGCGCCCACTGCCACACCCTCTGCACGGTTGTACCGCAAGGCGGACGACACCGAGCCGAGGCCGAGGCGCAGCCGCGGCAGACCGCTGAGCCTGCGGTCACCGATCAGCTCGGCCGCGCGGCGCCGGATCACATCCAGGTCGGGCGGCGGCGCCAGGCCTTCATCGTCCAGGTCCTCGTAGATGCCACGTTCGAAATCGTATGCCTCCCGTTCCGCAGCAGGCACCGCCGTGACGAGACCGGATGCTGTGACGGCGGGAGCGGTCGAGTCATTGAACGTGTAGTCGGAAATGCGCATGCGTCCCTGAATCACGGCGCCCGCAGCGAAATCGAGTTCCGGGATCTGACGACGGATCTGCAGCGTCTGCTCGTGCGGAAGCCAGTAGCGTCCCTCCCAGAGCCCGTTGTCGAGCGAAACGCTGATGTAATCCAGCCGCGGATCGACGTAGGATGCGGGCGTGAACGTGAACGACATCCTCACGATGTCGGCACTCGCGCGGTCGATGAAGATCGAACCGACCAGCGCCGACCGATCCGACCGCAGCGGGCGAACCTCCAGCTCGTAGACGCGGATCGGCTGCGAAGCGGTCGGCAGGCTCAGTGTCAGAGAATCCGCGAGCCGGAACTCGTATATGGATTCGGAGCCCGGCGCAGCGGGGTGCGGCACATCGCGCACCTCGTCCCCATCACCCATACGGATCATGTCGCCGAATCCGTTCTGCACGACAGTGAGATGATCGAGGTGGTAGTTCATGCGGTTCGGCAGCCGGCTCACGTCCCGCAATCCTACGATGCGCTGGCTCGAGCGGTCCGGCGGAGACCAGAACAGCTCGAGCGCGACCTGATCCACCTTCACCAGAGTCCGCTCCTCGCTGTCCCGGCGATCCAGATAGAAATAGACGAAGCCTTCGGCGCGGGCGGTGTAGTTACGCAGAGCCGTATCCTGCTGCGGCAGCAATCGGCGCGCGCGGGCGCGATCGATCAGCTCCCGGGCACGCGGCGCATTCCAATCGCCGGGCGAAGACTGCGCCTCGACACGGCCTGCGGCCGGGAGCAGGAGGAGTATACAGACCAGCTTCAGAGTGAGTCGCATGTCTCCAGGGCTGGAAAAATCACCGGGTGCTCGTGCCACCGGATTCCAGCATCCGGCCGGTATCGTCCCAGCGCCAGTGCTCGAGCACGGCCTGAAAACGGGGGCGAATGCCGTCACCGTACTCTGCAGGATACAGCTGAAGGACGTGAAAGTACCGCGGTCCGTACTGCCCGATCACGGCGGACCCGGCGTACCACCGATCCAGCGAGCGCGGGTATGACAGCTCCACCGCCCATTCACCCCATGAAGGCGGCTCGACCGCGCGCGATTCGTCAATCCCCGGACCGCGGCTCACCACGAACTCCCGTATGGAATCTTCGGCCTGCAGGAGTGTCGTGCCCGCGGGGTAGATCCCCACTGTCATGAACGCCTCGTCCATCATCTCTCTGGCTTCACCGCTGGTGAATGTCGCCACGTCGGTCGGACCTGCGGTGTCCATCGTCACCGTCATGCTCGCCGGCACATAGGTCGAGAATGGGATAAGGAAGCCGGGAGGTGAACGCACGAGCGCGAAGTCCATCACTTCCGGCGTTCCTTCGACCACAATGGTATCCTGCCGCGCGGCAGGTCGCTCCGGCAGCGATTCATCACGCGGCGGCAGCCTCTGTGAGTCGACGTCCAGCGTCGCGTCGGTGCGGGGAGCGAGAGCAGGGGTGCTGGTATCCGCATTCTCCCGATCGGATCCGCACGCCGGCAGGGCAACGGCCAGAATGATGGTCGCTAGCGATCGTCGCATCGTTCACCTCCTCTGGACGTGACACACATGCGCAGGCCGTGCCACTGCCATGTAATCGAAAGGGGAACGAGCGCCGCAATGGCACCCGCTCCCCTTTTCCATCTCAGCGCGAGTGGCGCTGGATCAGTTCGCGCTCCAGAACGTTGCGAGCGCTTCGCCATCCGGACTCTCGCGCAGCTTTTCGAACGCGCGGTTCCGGATCTGCCTGATCCGCTCACGCGTAACACCCAGCAGTGATCCGATCTCCTCGAGCGTCCGCTCCTCGCCGTCATCAAGGCCGTAATACAGATAGAGGATCTTCCGCTCGCGCTCCGTCAGATACTTCTCGAACATCCGGTCGAGAAACTCGCGCTGAGCCTGCGACTCGACTGTCTCCTCGATATCCTCCGCCTCGGCGCCGGCAAACCGCTCACCGAATGATGCGCTGTCCCTGTCGCCGCGATCGATCGGCGCATCCAGCGACAACTCCGACGCCGCGACGCGTCGCAGCGCGCGCACCGTCTCCACCGGCTCGCCCATCTCGTCCGCGATCTCCTGATCCGTCGGCGAACGACCGAGCAGCTGCGTCAGCGCAGTGTCCGTTCGCGACAGCTTCACCAGATTCGAATTCTGGTTCAGCGGAATACGAACCGAACGCGTCTGCTCCGCCAGCGCCTGCAGAACCGTCTGACGGATCCACCACACCGCGTAGGAGATGAACTTCACTCCCTTGTCGGGATCGAACTTCTTGACTGCCTTCAGCAGACCTTCGTTGCCGATGCATACCAGCTCGGCCAGGCCGAGTCCGCGGCCCTGATACTTCTTCACATATGAGATGACGAAGCGCAGGTTCGCCGTCACCAGCCGCTCCGCCGCTTCCTTGTCACCGACGCGCGCTCGACGCGCCAGCTCTCGTTCCTCCTGCGGGTCCTCGATGAGAGGGTACTTCTCTACATCAAAAAGATACTGGTCGAAAGAGTCCAAGGCGCGGGAGTTCGCGAACATTGATCGGGGCATCCTGGGACCGGGTGAAAAATCAAAAGCAGCCGGCCGACTCTCGGTCAGGCCCGCTGCTTCAACGGAGGAGCGCTTTCGCTTGGCTGCAAAGCTCAACAGGCACGAATGCAGTTCCTCGTAAAAGGGACGAATAGGTACTCGCCCAATATAAAAGAAAGGCGGAAACTGCGGAACCCCCTTGTATACGAAGTGCACCGACGATGTATCTATCTGTCCTCGGTGCAACGACTTAAGAAAATGAACGTGCGAGGGAGTGATGCATGAAAACTACAATTTAACCATCGTTGGACCAAGCGCTGATCTGCAGCTGGAGCTGGCCCGCCAAACGCAGGTCGATCCGGCGCAAGCATCTGCTATCAGGACGATTGCGACGCCCGGACCTCATCCAGGGTGGCGATCGCGCGTCGCAAATGCGGGATGACGATGGAGCCACCCACGACGAGGCCGACGCTCAGGGACTCGAGGATCTCATCATCGGAGACGCCCTCTTCGGCGCATCGCACGAGGTGATAGGAGACGCAGTCATCGCAACGGAGCACCAGTGAGGCGACGAGGCCGAGGAGCTCCTTCGTGTGCGCCGGCAGGGCGCCTTCCTGATAGACACGCGTGTCGAGCGCGAAGAAGCGCTTGATGTCGAGGTTGCCGCTGGCGAGGATGCGATCGTTCATGCGTTCGCGGAACTCGCGGAATTCCTGAAGGCTCATGATGGATCCGTGGTGAGCTCGGAGAGGGCGACCTGAGGGGACGGGCCGTCCTTGAGCAGGAAGATTGTGAATTCTCGTGGCGCTCTGCGATCGCCGTTGGGGCTGCAGTGGATGTCGAGCGCATCGGTGACGAGGCCCCGTCGCAGTCGCACCTCGGATGGGCGAGGCAGGGGAACGATGTGAGTGCGGAGCAGGGTGCGATAGAGGAAGCGCGGGCCCTCGTGAGTGAAGACGAGCCAGCCATTGCGGTACTCGCCGATGCCGGGCAGGCCGGAAACCGCGGCGGGTGCGGCGTGAGCTGGAGTCCAGCCCAGCGGCTCCACGGGTATTGCGGCTCGCACGGTGCGAGGCAGCTGCTCGCGAGTGCGCCAGCCGCGTCCCTCGAAGAAGCCGCGCGTGCGCGCGAGCACGGCACGGACGCCGAGGCTGGACGCGCGCCAGAGGCGAGGTCCGCCGAGCAGCAGCAGAGCGCCTCCGGCAGCCATTACGCCGATTGCGACGTTGGGGTGCAGAAGCGCCGCGACGGCGATGCCGACAGCCGCCAGATCCTCGAGCAGGCTGAGCGCCGTGCGAAGGAGCGAGCGGCGTCGTGCTTCGCTTGCGCGCGTGCTGACGATCAGTCGAAGGCCTGCTTTCGATCCATGTGCGGCCAGTGCAACGGCTGCCGCGGCTGCGGTTCCGCCGGCCTGCAGCCAGGCGGGCGCCCCCTGCAGCGCGAGCCACGCGAGGAGTCCGGCCGTGGCAGGTCGTATGAGGGTGTGGACGGCCTCCCATGCGTGATCGATGAGAGGTACGCGATCGACGGCGAACTCGATGAGGTAGAGCACGCTTGCACTGCCGATGACGAGGCCGTGTTCGAGCCCGACCATTCCCGGTGGCAGAGTGGTG
>DATABQ010000575.1:0-5588 GCA_036259495.1 Longimicrobiales bacterium
TCCGCATCGAGCGACGCGAAGTTCAGCCGGATCGCGATATCGCCAGGCTTGATGGCGAACCCGACGCCGAGCGCGGACAGCACACCGCGCCCGATGTCGTACTTCACCGGGTCGTAGCCGAAGAGCGACAGATGACCGGGACCGCTGCCAGGTGAGATCCCCGTCCCCACGGGCAGCTGCATGCCGAGCGCCGCACCGCGTGCGAGCCGGTCGAGATTCGGCGTCGCCGCCGCCTCCAGCTCCGTCAGCCCCGTCTCCGGGTCCGGCAGGCCTCCGAGCCCATCCAGCACCAGCAGGACGATGCGACCGCCCTCATCCTGCACCAGCATATCCGGAAACTGCACCCCGCCCTCCCATTGGCTGGATCTGACGTACGCGAACTGCTGATCTTATCGACGTGACCCCTCGCGGCAAGGGGCGTGCTGCCATCACCTCGCACACCGTGTGACTCATGTATGACACGGACGCCCGCCGGTCGTATACTACCGCTGCTACCGCACGCATGACCGACCACCCGCACGAGATATCCTGATGAGCACGTTCCACCCGTTCGCCATGGAGCGCTGGCAGTCGACGTACGAGAACCGCGTCGAGCTGAACCTGTCGGAAAGCGGTGTCGATCCGCTCACACTCGCTGAGCTGCTCGAGATAGGCGGCGCCGACATCGACGAGCTTCCGCTCGGCTATGGCCAGTCGAACGGGTCGGACCCGCTGCGATCGCACATTGCTGCGATGTACGATGGCGCGCGCGATGATGGCGTCGTCGTGTGCAATGGCAGCGCGGAAGCCAATTTCATTGCCATATGGGAGCTGGTCCGGCCGGGCGATGAGATCGCCGTCGTCGTGCCCACGTACATGCAGACGTACGGGCTCGCGCAGAACGTCGGCGCCCGCGTCATCGAGATCCCGCTGCACGAAGAGCTGGGCTGGCAGCCTGACCCTGATGAGATCGCCCGTGCAGTCACCGCTCGCACGCGGCTGATCGTGGTGACGAATCCGTCCAATCCGACGGGCGCAGTGCTCTCCGGCGAAGCGCACGACGCGATCGTGCACGCGGCTCGACGCACTGGTGCGTGGATCCTTGCTGACGAGGTGTACCGCGGCGCCGAGATCAGCGGCAGGGAGACCCGCTCGTTCTTCGGCACGCACGATCGCGTGATCGCGACAGGCTCGCTGTCGAAGGGCTATGGACTTCCCGGGCTGCGCATCGGGTGGACGATGAGCGATGCACGCACTGCGGAAACGCTCTGGGCCCGCTCCGACTACACCACCATCGCACCCGGCGAGCTGACCGACCGCCTCGCCGCCATCGCGCTCGACCCGGCCGTGCGGCCGAAGCTGCTCGAGCGCACCCACCGGATCATCCGCACCGGCCTCGACACGATGACCACCTGGCTCGGCAGCATGGACGGCTTCCACTGGCGCGATCCGGACGCCGGCGCGATCTGCTTCGTTCGCTACGACGCCGACATCGGATCCGACGAGCTCGCGGAAAGACTGCGCAGCGAGCAGAGCGTCCTCATCGTTCCCGGATCGCACTTCGGCCTCGATCGGTATGTACGATTCGGGCTCGGGATGCCTACGGAGCTGTTCGAGAAGGCACTCGAACGGGTAGGTGAGACGCTCCGCCAGGTATCGGCCGCCGCCTGACACGGGTTCCGATCTACGGCACACTGATTGCTCCTGTAAATGACTATGTCACAAGCAATTGAAGGAGCTTCACCCATGAACACCAGCATTAGACTCCTGAGTCTGACAGCCGGCCTGATCCTCATCGCCGCCGGTGCGGGCGCCAATTATGCATACAACACGCCCGTGAACGACCCCTCGGACGAGGGGCTGCACCTCGTGGTGAATGTGCCGGCTAACCGCCTGTACGTCTACGAGGACGGTGTGCGCACGCGCACCTATGCAGTATCGGTCGGTCTGCGGGGTTACGAGACGCCCGCCGGCGAGTACAGCATCAGGGAGGTCATCTGGAACCCGTGGTGGCATCCGCCGCAGAGCGACTGGGCGGCCGGGCGCGAGCCGGAACCGCCGGGCGAGTCGAACCCGATGGGACGCGTGAAGCTGAACTTCGGGCCGCTGCTCTACATCCATGGCACGAGCGCCTACCAGTCGCTGGGCAATCCGGCCTCGCGCGGTTGTGTACGAATGCGCAACTCGGACGTGATCGAGCTGGCGCGGCTGGTGCACGAGTATGCATCGCCGAAACTGGATACGGACAAGCTCGAGACCCTGATCGATTCGCCGACGATGACGCGCACGATCCGGCTTTCCAAGTCTGTGAAGTTCACGGCGGAGTACGACGTTGCGACGATCGACGACGGGTTCCTGATCCTGTACCCGGACGTGTACGATCGTGTGCGCTCGAAGGTGCGCGATGAGGTCGCCGAAACGCTGCGTGAGAACGGCATCGACATCGACGATGTCGATCGCGAGCACCTCGATCGGCTGCTCGAGAAGAGCGCAACCACGCGTGTCGCGATCTCGCTCGAGGAGCTCGTCGCTTCGCCGGCCGTCGCAGCCCGCGAGTCCGACGACACACGCGAGCGCTGATGTCATGGACACCCGGCCTCGCGTGCTCATCATCGAGGACAATGCGGACCTCCTCTCCATCCTCGAGCAGCTCCTCAGTGAGGAGTACGTCGTGGCTACGGCCCGGCGGGGTGAGGAGGGGGTCACGCTGGCCGTGTCCTTCCGACCGGACGTCGTCATCCTCGACCTTCAGCTGCCGCAGCAGATGGATGGGATCGAGGCCGGACGCTGGATCAAGCGCGAGGTCGACAACGTTCCGATCCTCGTGCTCACCGCCCTGGCCGGCAAGGGCGATCCGGAGGCCATCCTCGCCTCCGGGTGCTGCGATGCGTACATGGCGAAGCCGGCATCGCTCGACGACATCCGCGCCCGTGTAGTCGAGCTGCTCGCGTCCGGCGCCGGAACGCCCGGATGAAGCGAGGCGCGCCCCCACGCCCACTCGGCCTGCTGGATACCGGGGGCGCGCGACCGGACCGCAATTCGCGCGAACAGTTCCCCTATCCGCTCGGCTACCGGATTGCCGGCGACCTCACCGTGACCGGCCATC
Source organism: Longimicrobiales bacterium (assembly GCA_036259495.1). GTDB lineage: Bacteria > Gemmatimonadota > Gemmatimonadetes > Longimicrobiales > RSA9 > SH-MAG3. Next base: position 3,086 of record DATABQ010000575.1, read on the forward strand.
TCGCCGCCGGCCGCACCGGCCATCTCTATCAGGTGTGGAGTGCGCGCGACTGGTGCGCGTACACGTGCAAGATCGTCTCGCCCGAGCGCGCCGAGGTGCGCGCGGACCTGGCGGCGCTCCGGCGCGAAGCGCGCATTCTGCGCGCGGTCGGGCATCCGAACATCGTCCGCTGCTATGGCGTCGGTCATCACGAAGGCCTGCCGTACATGCTGCTGGAGTATCTGGAGGGTGCGTCGCTGTTCGATGTGCTCGAGTCGCGGCCGCATCGGCGACTGGAGATAAGCGATGCCATCCGCGCAGCGATCCATCTGGGTGCAGCGCTATATCACCTGCACCGCCGCGGATTCCTGCACCTCGATCTCAAGCCCGCGAACCTGCTGCTCCGCGACGATGTGCCCGTGCTGATCGATCTGGACACCGCCCGGCGCGTCGATTCCGATCGGCGCCCGAGCCGCCGACTCGGCACCGCACCCTACATGGCGCCCGAGCAGGCGCGTCGCGAGCCGCTCGGACCCGGCGCAGATGTCTGGGGACTGGGTGCCCTGCTCTACGAGCTGCTCACCGGACGCTGGGCATTCGAGGACGTGTATGCGGAGCCTCTCGCCGACGGGCGGCCGCGACAGTTCCCGCAGGCGGATGCGGAGCTGCCCCCGCCCCCCGGCGCTTATCGCACCGACCTGCCCGCGTCCCTGGAGCGCACCGTGATGACCTGCCTCGCCACCAATCCCGAGGACCGCTTCAGCTCCATGCACCCACTGCTGCTCGCTCTCGTGGGCGAGCTGGAGGAGCCGGTGTCACTCTGGCCGGCGGGAATAAGGGCCGAGAGAAGACAGCATCCGAGGGACTGAGGGCTCGCGTTTCCTCTGGAGTATGGGCCCCGCAGCCATTTATTCACCACAGAGCACACAGAGCACACAGAGCACACAGAGCACGGATGAACAACGGATTTTATTTTAAACGGATTTGACAACGGCTGCGGATTACGCGCTGGTGATCATCCGTTGTTAAATAATAATCCGTCCTCTGGGTACTCTGCGTGCTCTGTGGTGAAATTGGAAGAGTCCGGCTTACCCCGCGACCGTAGAAGCAGCACTCGTCCGTCGCTCACTCGAAACCCAGCCATCGAACAGCTCGATGATCCGGTGACCGTACTCCGCGTTCGCTTCCGAGTGCGTGACCTGGATGATTGTCGTGCCCTGCTCGTTCAGCTTCCGGAACAGCTCCATGATCTCGCGTCCCTGTGCCGAGTGCAGGTTACCGGTCGGCTCGTCCGCAAGAATGAGCTTCGGGTTCGCGATCACTGCGCGGGCAACGCCGACCAGCTGCTGCTGCCCGCCTGAGAGCTGGCTCGGATACAGGTCCTTTTTCCCGACGATGTTGAAGCGGTCCAGCGTATCGGCCACGATCGCCGCGCGCTCACCACGCGGGATGTTCCGGTACGACAGCGGGATCTCGAGGTTCTCGTAGACGGTCAGATTGTCGAGCAGGTGGTACTGCTGGAACACAAAGCCGATCGTGCGCTTGTTCAGCTCCGCGCGCTGCTTCAGGTTCAGCTTGTGAACCGGCTGGTCGAGCAGGTAGTACTCACCAGCCCACGCCCCGTCCAGCATGCCCAGGATCCCCAGCAGCGACGACTTGCCCGCGCCGGATGGTCCCATGATCGTCAGGAACTCGCCCTGTGCGACGTCCAGATCGATGTTGCGCAGCACATACAGTCTGCCGGCCTTCGACTCGAAGTACTTCTCCAGATTCCTCAGCTTCAGCATTGCGGGTCCTCTGTGGGGGAATATCTGCATGTTCAGACTCTACGCAGCGGCGTGGCGCCGCGGTTTCCGCCTGATGCACGGGAAGGCGCGTACCAGGAGCGCTCGTTCGCGTCAAACGTGTGCGGCTCAATGGATTATCGCAGAAGTGGAGCAGCGCGCGCAACGCACCTGATGTATCGCGTGCGTGCAGTGAGTCCCGGAAGCGGAACGGCCGGGGGGCGAGATTGGATCACAGGGCGGGATTGCGTCCCAGGGGTTCGCAGGGCGGATGCGTCGCATGGCGGATTGCGTCGCAAGGCGGATTGCGTCGCAAGGCGGATTGCGTCGCAGCGGCTGGCAGGGCGGATTGCGTCGCAAGATTCCGGTGGACGTCGAAGGGCATCGCGGCGATTTTCATTGCGCGGCAAAATGGGGCACGTAACGGCGCGGGTAAATCGACCAACAATTTGCACCGCTACGAAATTCGCGCTCGATGCCTGTTGACGCGGCTCAGTTTCTTGCGTCGCAATCCGGACCCGCGGCCGCAAGCAGGCCCCCGCGGCCGCAAGCCGGCCCCCGCGGCCGCAAGCCGGCCCGGCGGCCGCAATCCGGCCCGGCGGCCGCAATCCGCCCCGGCGAGCCGCTCCCGGCGCGGACGGTCCCGCGTCGGGAGCAGAAGCTCTACTCCGGAGTGAAAATGATCGGGATCTCGACCCAGACGGGTACGTCCTTCGTCCGGTTTCTGGCGGCGGAGAAGC
>DATABQ010000576.1:0-3603 GCA_036259495.1 Longimicrobiales bacterium
TCTGCGATTGAGTCCTTTTGAACCCCTGCCTCTTCCCAACAACCCTCACTCGGATTCGAACAGGTCCAGAGTATAGAGGGCCGCGTTGCCGCCGGGCGGGTCTGCTTCCGCGGGGCGATCGGACGTTTGCACAGCCGATCCCGCGGGGGCAGGGGGTGCCATAGCTGCGTCGGTGCTCGATCGGTTTGAGGGTGGCGAGGGAGCGTCGCCCGAGGCGCTGTCCGGCGGCGCCGCGGGAGAACTGGCGGACGAGTCGAGGTTGTGGTGCTTCAGGAAATCCCGGCCGAAGTTGCGGTCGTAGGCGGTCCAGCCGGCGGGGACGGCATCGACGAGGGAGCCGGCCTGGTTGAGCTTGGCGTCGAGGTCGTCAGCGTAGTGGAGGACGATGCCCTCGAGCGTGCGCGGCTCGCGCGGACTCTGCCACTCGTAGCGGCCCTGATGGCTGGCGATGAGATGCTGGAGGAGCAGCAGCCTGGAGGGATGGAGTGAGGGTACGGCGGAAGCTGCATCGCTGACCATCTGCAGGCCGATGAGTATATGGCCGAGCAGCTTTCCTTCGTCTGTGTACGGGAATCCCGCGCGGGCTCCGATCTCGCGCACCTTGCCCAGGTCGTGCAGCAGCGCTCCGGCGATGAGGAGGTCGCGGTCGACGGCCGGTGCGTAGTGGCCGGACAGGAGGTCGCAGACGCGGACGACTGAGAGCGTGTGCTCCAGCAGTCCCCCCAGATACGCATGATGGTTCTGCTTGGCTGCGGGTGCGAGCCGGAATGCGTGGCCCGTGTCCGTATCGACGCCGAGCAGGGTCTCCAGCAGGGTGCGCAGGCCGTCTTCGCGGATGGAAGCGATTGCGGCGGCAAGCTCCGCGTCCATGTGCTCGGCTGCTCGTGCAGAGCGCGGCAGGAAGAGCACGAGGTCATCGAGCTCCACGCGCAGCGGCACGACCTCCTCGACGCGCAGCTGCCGCTCCGCCTGGTAGCGCTCGAGCCGACCGCGCACCCCCACATACATTCCCGGGCGGAGCAGGTCCATGACGTTCTCGACACCATCCCACATGCGCGCCTCGACCGTGCCGTAGCAGTCCGTGAGGTGCATCCTGAGGAATGGCGCGTCGTTGCGTGTGCGCGCGAGCGTCAGGGAGTGGATGGCATAACAGGCGACGATGTCATCGAGGTCGGCATGGCTGTGGGCGGGCGGCCACGGGAACGGCAGGTCGCCGAGCCACTCCCTCGGGGTGGGGTCCTGCCGCGCGGTCACGGCCGGTCTGCCGACGCGTCGTGAATGATGCGGCCGTCCACTATCGTGTAGACTGCGCGCCCGCGGAGCTGTCGCCCTGCGAACGGCGTGTTGCGGCTCTTGGAGCGGAGCTGCCTCGGCTCGACGATCCATTCCCATGCCGGATCGAACACCGTGACGTCGGCGGGAGCGCGACGGGAGAGTTCACCGCCGGGCAGGCTGAACGCGCGTGCGGGCTGCGTGCTCATGCGCGTGACCAGCGTCGGCAGATCGATGACGTTCTTCGCGACCAGCTCCGTCAGGGCGAGTCCGAGCGCCGTCTCGAGTCCGATGAGGCCGAACGGCGCATCGTCGAACGCCTGCTCCTTCTCATCGTAGTGGTGCGGCGCGTGGTCCGTTGCGATGACGTCCAGTGTGCCATCGCGTACGCCCTCGATGACGGCCGCGCGGTCTGCTGCGGACCGCAGCGGCGGGTTCACCTTTGCGTTCGTGCGATACGACGCGACGGCGTCGTCGGTCAGCGTGAAATGATGAGGCGTCGCTTCTGCTGTCACGGGTATGCCGCGCGCCTTTGCCGAGCGGATCATCTCCACGCCGCCGCTCGTCGTGACGTGCTGGATGTGCAGTCGACCACCGGTGAGCTCGGCGAGGAGTAGATCGCGTGCGATGCAGACATCCTCAGAGGCGTTGGGAATACCCATGAGACCGAGGCGAGTCGATATGTTGCCCTCGTTCATGGACCCGCCGCGCGACAGCGTCATGTCTTCGCAGTGGCTCGCGACCGGGATGTCGAACGTGCGTGCATACTCGAGCGCGAGACGCATGAGTCCCGCAGTCGGGACCGGATGCCCGTCGTCGGTGATGGCGACGGCTCCCGCTTCGATCATCTCCCCGATCTCCGTCAGCCGCTCGCCCTTCTGACCGATCGATACCGCCCCGGTCGGGTACACGCGCGTGCTCCCGGCGCGCAGCCCCTGTGCGCGCACGAATCCGACTGCGGCCGGATCATCGATGGGCGGATCGGTGTTCGGCATTGCGCACACGGCCGTGAACCCGCCCGCCGCAGCGGCACGCGCGCCCGTCGCGATCGTCTCCTTGTGCTCCTGGCCGGGCTCGCGCAGATGCACGTGCAGATCGATTAGGCCGGGACACACGACGAGGCCTGCCACATCGATGACCATTGCGTCATCCGGCTGACCGAATCCCGTACCGATATCGCTGACGAGGCCGTGTCGCAGCAGCACGTCCGCAACTGCATCGTGCCCCGACGCGGGGTCGATGACGCGCCCGCCACGCAGGAGCAGCGGCCGGATTGCCTCGCTGCGCGGTTCACTCGCCATGCTTCGCCGACTCCGCCTTCTCCGGCTGGCCACCGGCCAGCAGGTAGAGGACTGCCATGCGTATCGCCACGCCGTTCGTCACCTGATCGAGGATTACTGAATGCGGACCGTCTGCGACATCGCTGTCGATCTCGACGCCGCGATTCATGGGGCCGGGGTGCAGGATGAGCAGGTCGCGGGGTGCGGCTTCCACGCGCTCACTGGTCACACCGAAGAAGCGGTTGTACTCGCGCAGGCTGGGTACATATCCCGACTGCATGCGTTCGAGCTGGAGCCGCAGCACGTTGAGCACGTCGGCCCATTCGATGGCCTCCTCGATGCGGCCGAACACGGTCACGCCGAGGTCATGGATGTCGCGCGGCAGGAGCGTGCGCGGAGCACACACGGCGACTTCCGCACCGAGCTTCGTGAGGCCCCAGATGTTGGAGCGTGCGACACGCGAGTGCAGCACATCGCCGACAATGCAGACGCGCTGGCCAGCCAGGTCACCGCGGTGATCGCGGATCGTCAGCATGTCGAGCAGCCCCTGCGTCGGGTGCTCGTGCCTGCCGTCGCCCGCATTGATGACGTTCGACGGGATGCGCTCGGCGAGGAATCGCGCAGCACCGGAGGAGCCGTGGCGGATGACGACCATGTCGATGCGCATCGCCTCGAGATTGCGCGCGGTGTCGACCAGCGTCTCGCCCTTCTGCACGCTCGATCCGGTCGATGCGATGTTCACCGTGTCGGCAGACAGTCGCTTCTCCGCGAATTCGAAGGAGATGCGCGTGCGGGTCGAGGCCTCGAAGAACAGGTTGACGATCGTCTTGCCGCGCAGCACCGGCACCTTCTTGATCGCGCGCTCGCTGATCTCCTTGAACGGCTCGGCGGTATCGAGAATAGCCCGGATCTGATCGGCGTCGAGCTGCTCCAGGCCTACGAGGTCCTTGCCGAGAAAGTGGGCGCTCTGACTCACTGGCCCTCCGGCGGCCGCTGCGCCTTCTCCACGGCCAGCCTGCCGTCGAGATCGGCGACAAGCACCTCGATCACC
>DATABQ010000577.1:0-1773 GCA_036259495.1 Longimicrobiales bacterium
GTCCGCCTCGACGAGCGCGGCGCCGATGACCGCTTCGGAGCGGTCGCGGAACGCGAATGCGACGAATGATGAGAAGTCGAGCACGGCGCGCTCCACGGTGGCAGCCCGGTAGTCCGCCGAGCCGGCTCGTACCCGCCGCTCGACTTCACATCATTCGTCGCATTCGCGTTCCGCGACCGCTCCGAAGCGGTCATCGGCGCCGCGCTCGTCGAGGCGGACACCATCACCCCCGGCTGCACCCGCTTCGCCGCGCTGCTCGCCCGGCTGGGTCCCATGCTCGGGAAGCTGAGCCAGGTCGAGTCACTGCGCGCACGCGGCGAGCGCGATGCCCGCCAGCGTGATCTGCTTACCACCATCATCAATGCCATGCCCGACCCGGTGCTGCTCACGGACGTGGCCAGCAACATCGTGCTGTCGAACCGCCGGGCCGAACAGCTCCTGTCCACGCAGCCGGATGACAGCGAGGGCCGCCGCCGTGCGGTGCAGATCAACAATCTGCTCTTCAGCTCGCTGCTCACGCAGACCGCGTTCGGCCCCGGCGAGAGCACCGCACGCGAGCTGAACCTGGTGGATGCGCAGGACGGCTCCGACCTGCTGTTCGAGGTGCTCTCCGTTCCCGTCGAGAACATCGGCGGTCAGATGGGCGTCATCTCCGTGCTGCGCGACATCACCGACCTGCGCCACGCCGTGAGCGAGCTCGAAGTGCAGTTCAACCGCTCGAAGGTGGCGGAGCACGATGCCAGACGCGAGCGCGACCGCCTCAACGTGATCCTCGAGAACGTCAGCGATCCGATTCTCGTCACCGATGAGCGCACGAACATCGTGCTCATGAATCCGGAGGCCGACCGGCTCTTCGTCGTGGATGAGAATTCCGGCGACAGGCATGCGCGTCAGCAGATCCAGGCCAATGACACGCGCTTCACCACGCTCATCAGCAACTTCCTGCTGCGTCCGGAGCATCGCCATCTCGAACGGCTCACCATCGTCGATCCCGAAACGGGATGTGAGTTTCCCGCAGAGGTGGCGAGCAGCAAGATCCTGAACCGGCGCGGCGAGCCGACCGCCATCGTCAGCGTCGTGCACGACCTGACGCAGGCGCAGGAGAACGAGCGTCTTGCGCAGGAGCTGCAGCAGCTGAATGACCAGCTCGAGGAGCGCATCCGGCAGGCGACCGTGGAGCTCGAGGAGCGCAATCGCCGCCTGGAGTGGCAGAGCTTCGAGCTGCAGAAGGCCTCGCGTCTGAAGAGCGAGTTCCTGGCCAACATGAGTCACGAGCTGAGGACGCCGATCAACGTCATCCTCGGCTATACCTCTCTGATGCGGGAGCACATCTACGGCTCGCTCACCGAGCAGCAGGACGAGGCCCTCACGAAGACGTACCAGACCAGCCAGCACCTGCTCGAGCTGATCAACGACATCCTCGATCTGTCGAAGATCGAAGCCGGCAAGATGCCGCTGCACGTCAAGCCCGTGTTCGTGCCGGAAATCATTGCGGAGATCTCGGAATCGATTCAGCCCATGCTGCGCGGGCGCAGTATCTCGTTCAATGCCGACGTGCCGAAGGACCTCCCGTCGATACGCACCGATCGCACGAAGCTCAAGCAGGTGCTGCTCAATCTGCTGTCGAATGCGATCAAGTTCACGCAGAGCGGCTCGGTGAGCGTCACCGCCGCATCACTCGGCGACACGTCGGGCGTCTGCATCGTCGTGCGGGATACCGGCATCGGCATCAAGCCCGAGCACCTCGGTGCGATCTTCGAGGACTTCCGTCAG
>DATABQ010000578.1:0-3522 GCA_036259495.1 Longimicrobiales bacterium
CTCGGAAGCCGAGCTGGCGGGCGTAATCGGACATGAGATCGGACACGTCACTGCCCGCCACTCCGTGACACTGATGAGCCGCGCGCAGCTGTCACAGCTCGCGCTCGGTGTGGGCTCCATTCTCGTTCCCGAGATCGCTCAGCTCGGACAACTCGCAGGCGCCGGACTCCAGCTGCTGTTCCTCAGCTACGGCCGCGACGCCGAGCGGCAGGCGGACGACCTCGGCTTCGGTTACGCACTGCAGCAGAACTACGACGTGCGCGAGATGGTCAACATGTTTGCGCAGCTCCAGCGCTCCAGCGAGGCAGCAGGACAGAGCCCGCTGCCGACGTGGCTCGCCAGCCACCCGTACCCCGAAGAGCGCATCGAGCGGATCCAGGCCGCACTCCAGACACTCGACCGCGACCTCGACGCCACGCGCAGGAACGTCGATGCGTACATGGATCAGATCGACGGACTCGTCTACGGTGAGAATCCTCGCGCCGGCTTCTTCGAGAACGGTCTCTTTCTGCACCCCGACCTGCGCTTCCGGCTCCAGTTCCCGCAGGGGTGGGCCACACAGAACCTGGCACAGTCCGTCTCGGCAATGAGCCCGCAGCAGGATGCTATCATGCAGCTCACGCTCGCCCAGGGCAGCGAAACGCAGGCAGCGAATCAGTTCTTCGGCCAGCAGGGTATCGAGTCAACGCAGGTCAGCCGCACGACGATCAACGGACAGCCTGCGGTCACCGGCTACTTCCAGGGGCAGACGCAGGACGGGACGGTGGCGGGGATCATTGCCTTCATCTCGTATGACAACCGCACGTACCAGATCATGGCGTATACGCCGGCGCAGCTGCTCGACCGTTATGACCAGCTCTTCCGGAGCGCAGTCGGAAGCTTCGACAGGCTCAACGATTCGCGCGCACTGAACATCCAGCCGAATCGCATCACGATCGTGGAGACGCCGCAGGCCATGACGCTCGCGGAGTTCGATCGCCGCTATCCGTCACGTATCGACATCGCCGAGCTGGCGCTGATCAATCAACTGGAGGGTGCGAATACACGGATACCTGCGGGCACGCCGATCAAGAGGATCGTGGCGGGGGACTGACAGGGCCGCATTCGGTCTGGCAGCCGCGGCCTGGCTGCATCCGAGTTCGGGGTCGGTCGCACGTTCAGGCGAGTTCGCGCCAGGCGTCCTCATCGACGGCGCCGGGCAGGCGGCGCTCGCGCACTGCGGCCCAAAACGCATCCCCCGGCTTCGCGACGACCCGGGCGAAATGGCCCGCGTGGTAAACGTAGGCCGTGCCGAGACGGCTATCGATGACCACGTCCGTCTGCTCGCTGGAGTAGACATCCTTGAGGGGCTTGTCGAATCCGCACCTCGCGTCAGGCCACGTCTGGGGCCACGACAGGAGGTCGACCTCCTCGGCGGTGGGATTCGGGATACTCTGCGCTTCGCGCTCCTTGTCCATCCTGAGGTATGCGTCGTAGAGCACGCGGGCCATCTTGTCGGTGTAGCGCCGGACCCGTTCTCCGTAGAAGCGTTTCTCCAGCATTCGTCCTCCGTACAGTGATCTCAGACTGCAGGATAGTACGGCGCGGTTGAGCGACGTGCAAAGCCGGCGCTGAGCGACGTGCAAGGCCGGCGCTGAGCGACGTGCCAGGTCGGCGCGGCGGAGTGCGGCGGGCGCCGGCGGGCTTTACCTTCCCGGAATGGCTGACGACATGAGTCCGGCGCGAAACCCCGCTGCCGCATACGAGGAGCGCGCCGCACGCTTCATTGCCGAACGGGATTCCCTGGCCGGCCGGTCACGCTGGTTGTCGAACGGCCGCATCGCCGCGTTCGCTCTGCTGATCGTGCTCGGACTGCTGGTCGAGCGGGACCCGTCGGTGCTGCTCATCGGCGCGACGGTCGCGGCCGCGGCGTCGTTCATCGCGCTCGTCGTCCTGCATCGGCGCACGCGTCGCAGGGAGCAATGGTTCGCGGACCTCGCATCGCTGAACGAGGAGGGACTGGAGCGTCTGGCGCGCCGCTGGGAAAGGCTGCCTGTACGTCCGCCCTCGCGCAGCATCGACGGCCACGCCTACGCTGCGGACCTCGACCTGTACGGCCGCGCATCGCTGTCGCAGATCCTCGGGCCGGTCGCGACCCCCTTCGGCAGCTCTGCACTGGACGACTGGCTGCTCGAGGGGGCTGTCCCGGCAGTGATCGCCGAGCGCAGTGAGGCGGTTCGCGAGCTGGCACCGCTCCGCGACCTCCGGGACACGCTCGCACTGCACGGCCGTGCCGCACGGGCGATCCGGCTGCGCGATATCCACCGCTTCCTCGCCTGGGCGGAATCACCCGGCTGGGCCTCCGGGCGCATGTGGCTTGTCGCCCTCGCCTGGCTGCTCCCGCTGGCGACGTGGCTACTCGCGATCGCGCACCTGCTCGGCATGATCGATCGGTCACTCTGGCTGATTCCGCTGCTCGCGACGTTTGCCGCCTACGTCACGATCGGCGCGCGTGCACGACGCGTGTTCGACGATGCATTCGGACGCGAGCCCCTGTTCACATATTACCCGGACATGATGCGCGCCGTGGCCGCGGAAACGTTCTCGAGTCCGCTGCTGCAATCTCTCTCATGGCGACTCAGCCGGGACGGGGTGCCCGCAGACCGGCAGCTGCAATCGCTTCAACGGCTGATGCATCGCGCGGATCTGCGCATGTCGAGCATGCACCTGCCCGTGTTCCTTCTCACGATGTGGGATGTGCATGTGCTGCTGTCGCTCGAGCAATGGCAGCGCCGCGCCGGCGTCGCAGTTCGCGACTGGCTCGCGGCGCTGGGGGAGGTGGAGGCACTCGGGTCGCTGGCGACGCTCGCGCATGATCAGCCGGAGTGGACATTCCCCGACATTGCCGGGCACGGCGAGGACGCCGTGCTCGAGGCGGAGTCGCTCGGGCATCCTCTGATCGGCGATGAAGCACGCGTGCACAACGATGTGCGTGTCGGCCCGGCCGGCACATTCCTGCTGGTCACCGGCTCGAACATGTCGGGGAAGAGCACACTGCTGCGGGCGCTGGGACTTAACGTGGTGCTCGCACAGGCCGGTGCACCGGTGTGCGCCGCGCGCATGCGCATGCCGCCGCTGGAAGTGCACACGAGCATCCGCGTGCAGGACTCGCTCGCGCGCGGGGTGTCGTACTTCATGGCGGAGCTGGAGCGGCTGAAGCAGATCGTGGATGCCGCGCATCGCGTGCGGGATCATGACACTGCAACGCTGCTTTTTCTGCTCGACGAGATTCTGCACGGCACGAACACCGCGGAACGTCGCATAGCGGCTACCCGTGTGATTCGTCACCTCGTGGATACCGGAGCGATCGGTGCCGCGACGACGCACGACCTGGAGCTGGCGGAGGAGCGAGCGCTTTCCAGTGCTGCGCGCCTCGTCCATTTCAGCGAGATGTTCGACGACGTCGATGGTGCGTCCACGCTGCGATTCGACTACCAGCTGCGGGAGGGTCTCGCCACGTCCACGAATGCTCTCGCGCTGATG
>DATABQ010000579.1:0-1505 GCA_036259495.1 Longimicrobiales bacterium
CTGGATGCGATCCGGATCGAGTCGCAACGGATATTGATGCGCATCCTGTCCGGTGCCGTACCACGCGAAGGCCACCTGTTCGGCTGCGGGGACGTCGACACGCGGCATAATGGTGAGCTCCGCGGCGCGGTACAGCTGTAACCCGCTGGGCTCGAGTTGTACTGCGGCAGCATTGCCACCGGACACCGGAAGCCCGCTCACGCTCGCGACCGGTGTCATCGTGATCGACACGGGACTCAGCACTGCGCCCTCCGGTATGCGCAGGCGATATCGTGTGCCGTCGCCGCCGGTCGCGATCAGGGTGCCGCCGCGCGATGTGATCACCCGCGTCACTGCATGATCATCGTCCTGCGTCGTCTCGAGCGTTAGGGGCTGCGCCGGACCGGCCAGCCAGTCCGGGCCGTCCACCGTGTCTCGACCGCCGCCGCATGCACCGGCGACGGCCAGCGCAGCGACGGCGAGGACTCGTCCGGGCACGTGCATCACAGGCGGACCAGCTCGACGCGGCGGTTCTGCTGACGCCCTTCCTGCGTGTCGTTCGGCGCCGCGGGCGCCGATGCCCCGAGACCGACCGCCTCCAGCCTGCCGCTGTCGATGCCGAGCTCACGCTCCAGGTAGGCCTTCACCGCGGCCGCGCGCCGCTGCGACAGCTCAACGTTCGCTTCATCGGAGCCGACGTTGTCCGTGTGACCCTCGATCGACAGGCGGAGCTCGCCGTGCTGCTTCAGCATGTCACCGATCTGCTTCAGCGTCGGTGCGCTCTCCGGCTTGATGCGATCGGAGCCCGTGTCGAAGTAGATCCCCTGTGTCGCGACGCGGCCGCTCTCGCTCAGCGCGTCATACAACTGCCGCCCGCCGGCCGCGATGCGGATGTTGCGGACATACGCCGGCTCGTCATCCGATCCCGGCAGCTCGATCCAGATCCGATCGGCGCGGCCGAGATCCGCATTCGGCATGTTGGCCACACGCGTGCCGCCCGCATACACCTTCGCGTAGCGGCCATCGACCATGATGCGCAGCAGGAACGGTGTGCCCTCGTCCATGTCGTCCTGCGTACTGCCCACGGCCACGGCATCTCCCACCGTCACCACACCCCCCTGGACCTTGCCCTGGAAGTACCGAGCGGTGACGAAATGCTCCGGCCGTTCGCTGAAGCGGATCTTCATGTGCTGACCATCCTGCCCCGGCACTACCTCCATCTCGACCGTGAAGCGCTCGGGCAGCATCTCGGGCAGGGGAATCATGAACGCGCTCGGCCAGCTGGTGCCGCGCAGCCAGCGGCCGGAATCCCATTCCGCCACCTCCATGTTGCCGCGCTCGAACTCCAGCCGCTGCGGGAAGTTGCCCGACTGGTCCCGGGTGAAGTCTTCCGCGAACAGCACACGATCGCCGGGTGTGAAGTCGAAGTTCACGAACGCCACGGGCCGCTCTACGACGTTGCCCGAGGCGTCCGTGATCTCCACAGGCCGGCCTTCCCTCTCGGCGGCGGCGATGCACGACTGATC
>DATABQ010000580.1:0-4274 GCA_036259495.1 Longimicrobiales bacterium
GGAAGCCGAGGCGCAGGTTGATGTCGCGATCGAAAAGCTCCTCGCGTCCGATTCCCGGCTGAAGCCAGTACGCGGTGCTCGGCATGACCTGAGTGTAGCCCACGGCGCCTGCCGACGAGACGGCGCGGCGGGTGAAGCCGCTCTCGACGCGGATGAGCGAAAAGGCCAGCGCAGGCTCGACGCCTTCGGTGGTCGCCATGTCAAAGATGGCGGTGGCGAGGTCGGCAGGAATGCGGTACCGCGCCGAGTAGTCTACGATGCTGCTCAGCCGGTTCATCTCCAGGCGCGCGAGCTCGAGCTCGCCCTGTCGCGCCAGCAGCGCACTGCGCGTGAGGCGCAGCTCCTCACCCAGCCTCGTGCTCGATTCGATCTCCGGGTCGCGTGCGGCGGATGCACCCAGCACGAGCATCGCGCCTACGATCGAGAGCGGAATCAGCAGGGGGCGCACGCCGCCCCACCATTCCGCCATCCGGCGACGTCGCGGACCGGGAGCCGGCGCACGCGACACATGCCGCGCGTCCTCTCTGCGTTCCGGATGCGATTCACTCACTCGCCCGCCTCCTGTTCCTCGTTCGCCGCGGCGGCATGCCAGGAGCCGCTGCGGCCGCCCTCCTTCGAGAGGACGCGCACGCCTTCGATCACCATCTCACGATCCACTGCCTTCAGCATGTCGTACGCAGTGAGCAGCGCCACGCTGACAGCAGTCAGCGCTTCCATCTCCACCCCCGTGCGGCCGCGCAGTCGTACGGTCGCGCGCGCGCGCACTCCCGGAATCACCGGATCGATCTCCAGCTGAACGTCCACCTGTGTCAGCGCCAGCGGGTGGCACAGCGGGATCAGGTCCGCCGTCCGCTTTGCCGCCTGGATACCGGCGATCTGCGCGACGGCGAGCGGATCACCCTTCGGCGTGCGACCGGATTCCAGAGCCGCCAGCGTCGCAGGCTGCATCCGGAGCACGCCGTCCGCCAGGGCAACGCGCTCTGTCTCCGCCTTGCCACCGACATCCACCATCCGCGGGCGGCCATCGTCCGCGAGGTGCGTCAGCTGCCGCTCCGCATTCCTGCTCATCTGGTCCAATGTAGCGCCGCGCAGGTACCAGCGTGAAGAGTCATGGTGCGGATGATCGCGCTGCGGCGGGCCGATGATGTAGCTGCGGCGAGCGGATGATGTAGCGGCGGTGGGCGGATGATCGCGCTGCGCTGGGCGGATGTCCGGTGCGTCGGCGTGCGGAAGTTGTTGCCGGACCGCAGGTTAGCCTCGACCGCAGATTGGTCTCGATCGGATTGGCTTCGACGGCAGATTAGCCTGCGATCGCAGGCTGACCTCGATTGTCAGCGCGGCGAGACGAGCTGCCGGTTTAATGTCCGCAGCAGCCCTGCCAGCGCGAGCTGAGGATTGATGTTGAGCTGCGTCAGCTGGAGTGTGGCTTCCACTTCGCGAATGGCGGCGGGTACGCCCGCGGCTGCGGTGGGGTGCTGGCGCGCCATCGTCCGAAGCCAGTCGGCGGAGTCGGTGTTGATGAGCACGTCCTCCGCGCCGGTGGCGGCGACGGCGAGGTCGCGCAGCCAGAGCGTGAGGTCCTCGAGCGTATCGCTGAACGCGCCGCGGGCGCCGGCAGGGCTTTCGGACAGGGCGGCGGCAATGCGCGGCGCAGCGGAGCCGGCGAGCGCTGCGTCGAGGAGTGCGCGCGCCGCAGCGCGAACCTCCTCGAGTGGGCCTGCATCCTTCTTGTGCGGGAGGAAGCCGACTGCGCGTCCTATGGAACCCTGCGCGAGCCTGGCCGCGCGCTGCGCATGTGCGGGTGAAGCCCCGGCAGCCGATTCGAGGAATCGCTCGACATCCGGTGTGGGCAGCGGCCGGATGCGCACGGGGAGCAGCCGGGAGCGGATAGTGGGCAGCAGTACCTCGGGGTCCGCAGCCGTAAGGATGATGGTAGTGTCGGCGGGCGGCTCTTCGAGCATTTTCAACAATGCGTTGGCAGCCTCGGGGCTCGACTCCTGGGGAACGAGCGCTTCGGCGTCGCCGACGACGAACACCTTGCGACTACCCATCGCCGGCCTGCTGTTCGCGCTCCGCAACAGGACGTGTACGTGGGCGAGATAGATGCCGGCCATACCGTCGGCACTGGTAGCGCGGAGCGGTTCCGTGCGCCTCGCCGCGAGCTCGGCCGCGCGCGCTTCCTCCAGTGCGTCGCCCAGTCTGTCCCCAGCCGCGCCTTTCGGTCGGGGCAGCGGAAAGAACCAGTGCAGGTCGGGATGCTCGAGCCGAACGGCCATCCGGCACGCCTGACACTCGCCACAGGGCGCATCCGCGGATGGGCTCGCACACAGCAGCAGCTGCCCCAGCCAGAGGGCGAGACGCTGCTTGCCGACACCGGGCGGTCCGTGGAAGAGCAGGGAATTCGGCAGCCTGCCTGAGGCCAGGGAGGCAGCGAGCACTGCTCTCGTGTCGACGTGCCCTTCGACCGGCAGCAGGCTCATGGCTGGTTCGAACCGCCGGCGCGGGAACGAAGCCACGTCAGCGGATCGACCGGCTCGATCGCACCGTCGATCGGCACGCGCACCTGGAATTCGATGTGCGCACCTTCCTCCGTGCGTTCGCCGCCGACCGTGCCGATGCCCTGGCCGGCGCGGACCACCTGGTTCACATCGACCTCGATGTTCTGCAGGTAGAGGTAGAGCGTGCGATAGCCGCCGCCGTGGCTGATAATGACCGTCTGCCCGTAACCGGGGAACGGGCCCGCAAACTCGACGACGCCGCTCTGAACGGCGGCGACGGCCGTGCCCGCCGGCGCGGCGATGCCGATGCCCTGGTGCTTGAGGACGATGCCGTTCGGCTTGCGGTCGGGACCGAAGCGGTAGAGCACCCGACCGTTCACCGGCCAGTTCAGGGTGCCGAGATCGCGTGTCGAGATCGAGGCCGGCTGTGCGGGGGCCGCGCTGTTGGACTCTTCTTCGCGCCGGCGCCGCTCGAGGGTCGCGATGGCGCCGGTGAGCTGCTGCTGCTCGCGCTCGAGCTCATCGAGCCGCGATGCGGTCTGCGACTCCTGTTCCCGGAACTCGCTCAGCGTCATCTGTCGCTGGGTCTCGGCACGATCGAGCGCCGCCACTTCTTCCGCCTTCTCCTGGCGCAGGAGGTCGAGCCGCCGCGCTGCTTCGCGCATCTCGGTCTCCTGTTGCGCGAGCTGCCGCTCCAGCCGTGTGAACTCCTGCACGACCATCCGGTCGTATATGGCCATCAGGTTGAGATACTTGTAGCGATTGAGCAGATCGCTGAAGCTCTTTGCAGCCAGTATGACCTGAACGGAATGAAGGCGGCCGCGCTTGTATATGGAGCGCAGCCGTTCGTGCAGATCGTCCGTGCGCTGCTCGAGGCGCGCCTGCGTGGCTGCATGCTCGCGCGCGGCCTGCTCGATGCTCTCGTTCAACAGCTCCGTCTGGAACTCGAGCTCGATGAGTGCACTGCGCGATGCTTCCTGCTGCCGCTCGATGTTCACGAGCTCGCGTGACGCATCCCGCACGCGCGTCTGAAGGGTTTCCATCTCGCGCTGCAGGCGATCGCGTTCGGCCTGGATCGAGTCGAGCTTCAGCCTGCTCTCGCGCAGATCGCGTTGAATGCTGTTCTGCTGTGCTGACACCGTGCCCGCCGTGCCGAGCGACAACAGGCATGCGGTCAGAAGGATGCGACGAATGCGCGTGCCGGTGCGCATGCCTAGACGATCTCGCCCAGGTGCCGGCGCACGGCCACCATGCTCGCCAGCAGCCCCACGACGGTCCCCGCGGCGACACCGGCGATCAGCCAGCTGCGCGGGATCCACGTCAGCTCGACGACCGATCCGGACAGCAGCCGGAACACCGCCCACGTGCCGAGCAGTGCGAGCAGCGCACCGATGATGCCGGTGATCATGCCCTCGATCACGAACGGCCTGCGGATGAAGGCGTCGGTCGCGCCGACCAGTCGCATGATCACGATCTCGTCGCGGCGCGCGAACACGGCCATGCGGATGGCCGCACCGATGATGAGCGCGGCGACGGCCGCGAACCCGAGTCCGAGAGTCAGCATCGCGAGACCGGCTATGCGACGCAGCACGTACACCTTGTCCACCCAGTCCTCACCGAACTGCACTTCCTCCACGACGGGCATGCCGCGGATGCGACTCGCCACCGAGCGGATT
Source organism: Longimicrobiales bacterium (assembly GCA_036259495.1). Taxonomy (GTDB): domain Bacteria; phylum Gemmatimonadota; class Gemmatimonadetes; order Longimicrobiales; family RSA9; genus SH-MAG3. The sequence goes on from DATABQ010000580.1 coordinate 4,175, forward strand.
ACCGATGCGTCCGCCTGGCCGCCGTGAAGCGAAATCTCCAGCGAAGCGGGCAGGGGATTCGTCTCGAGAGATCCGAAGATGCTGCTCAGCTCATCGAACT
>DATABQ010000581.1:0-2552 GCA_036259495.1 Longimicrobiales bacterium
TTTCAGGCCGGTCACTGGCGATCGCGCGGTCACATGCGAGCACCAGCTCCGTTCCGCCGCCCAGGCACGTGCCGTCGATCGCCGCGAGTGTCGGGACCGGCAGCAGGTCCAGGCGCCGGAACACCGCCTGCCCCTGCTCCGCCGCCGCCGCGCCCTCCGCAGGATCGGTGATCGATGCGATCTCCTGCACGTCGGCACCCGCGATGAAACTGCCGTCCTTCCCGCTTCGCACGACGACTGCGCGCACACTGCCCGCACGCGCGGCCGTTTCGATCGCACCGAGCAGATCGTCCAGCCGCGACATTGTGCCGGAAGAGAGGATGTTGACCTTTGAGTCCGGCCGATCAAAAACGAGCCAGGCGACACCGTCGCCCGAGATCTCGAGCGTCAGCGCCGCCTGGTCCTGTGACTTCATGTTCATACGCTCCGGTGAGCGGCGTTACATCTTCGGCCGCACCTCTGCATTTTCCCGAGTTAGCTGGATCTGCACATCTCCGTCCACCTGGATCGGCTCGTTCCAGTACAGCTCGGCGAACGGCAGATCGTAGCGCGCGTGGATCCACCAGTCTCCCGCTCGCAGACCGCGGAATCGCACGATGCCGTTCGCGTTCGTCGTGTCGACCGCTGCATCGAGCCGCAGCTCGCGCAGCCGCGCATCGATCACATCGTCGATGTCAGCGTACGCAGCGTCGGCCCACTGTTCGCGCGCGAGCCGCGTCTCTTCCGCCTGCGTCGCGTAGCGATCGTTCAGCGCCGAGAACCGCTGGAACGCCTGGTCGGACGCCGCCTCCGCCGCGCTCACTTCCCGTTCCAGTGCGTTGTAGCGGTTGAACATCGGCAGATAGCGCGGATTCGAGCGAGGGATCGACTGCATTCCCTCCAGAAGCGTGCGCAGACTGTCGCGGCCCTCCGCCCAGCGCGCATTCATCTCGGACCACTGCTGGTTCGCTGCCGCGATCGAGTCACGCAGCTGCGTCAGCTCCGCCGGCAGCTCCGGTTCCGGAGTGCCGTACGCCGTTCCCAGGGAATCGAACAGCGCGTCGCGATCGTAAGGCAGCGCGCTCACCTGGAGCTCCGGCACGGGCGTCGGCTGCCCCTCCTGCTCCGTGTACACCTGCACCACAACTTCGCCTCCGCCACACGCCGACAGAGTCGCCGTACCGGCTACGGCGGCCATCAACACCAGTCGCTTCATCAGGACGTTCTCCGATACCTGTGGGGTTAGGATGCGGCAAAGTACGGGGTGGGTGGACTCGAATCAAGGAGCTTTGTGGTCCGAATGGGAAAAAAGCATGGCCGGACCGGCCGGCCTGGAACGTGGGAACCAGGTCCGGAAGGGATCCGGCCGGCCTGGAACGCGGGAACCAGGTCCGGAAGGGTCCGGCAGGCCCGCAGTCGGGTCAGTCCAGGATGACGTCCGAATCCAGGATGTAGCGGCGGGGATTGGAGAACCGTCCGTTGACGATCACTTCGTAATGCAGGTGCGGCCCCATGGACAGGCCCGTCGTGCCGACGGCGCCGATCACCTGTCCGCGCTTCACCGACTGGCCGACCTTGATCTTCGTGGCCGACAGATGGGCGTAGCGGGTCTTCACGCCGTGGCCATGGTCGATCTCGATCAGCAGGCCGTAGTCACCGCGGTGACCGGCAGACGATATGCGGCCGTTGGCGGATGCCACGACCGGCGTACCCGTCCGAGCGACGATGTCGACGCCGTTGTGCCGGCGCGGACGGTCCAGGATCGGGTGCCAGCGCGAAGTCGAGAAATTGCTCGAGATGTAGCCCTTGGTGGGGAAGATCGACGGTGTGGCGCCGAGCCGTGCGTGCTTGTCGCTCAGCGTGTCCTCGGCCTCGCTCCAGCTGTATGCGAGAACGCTGGCGCGCCGGATCAGCGAGTTCAGCTGCATCGAGGCGCTGAATGCGCGGCGACCGGCTCGCGCGTCGACGAGGTAGAGGTCGCTCGCGCCCAGGCTGTCCCCGTCCGGCCCACCGATACCCGCCATCAGAACGTCGGAATCGAGCGGCTCGAGCCCCGCCAGCAGACGGTAGTACTCGTCCTTGCTCGTCAGGTGCTCGATCGAGTTCTCCAGCGTGTCCAGCAGCACCACCATGTCCTCGAGCTCCCGCTCCAGGATCTGGTTCTTCGCCACCAGGCGCGCATCCGCCACTCCGGCGCCCGCTCCGACGAGGAATGCGGTCGCCAGCGAGCTCAGGCCGGCGACCAGGAACAGCGCGAGTGCGATCAGGATGCGTAACGCCTCACGCGACAGGCGGAACTGTCGCACTTTGGTGTCATCGTCCGATACGACCACGACTGTCCACTGACGCGATGCCATCTCAGCTTCCTCGCTGCGGGGTGCTGCGCCGCACTTGTCCGGCTCTGTCACATTATTCATGGCCCGAACGACCGCCCGGACGCAGGAACAAAAGGCAGGTTACAGGCCAGCCATGACCGTGGCTGCCGGCAGATGGCGTATGTTCAGTAATAGCAATCACTTGCGTGTTCAAACCCGGCCTCGGGATCGCCGCTCGATCGCGCTTGCACTGCGCAC
>DATABQ010000582.1:0-8308 GCA_036259495.1 Longimicrobiales bacterium
GCCGGTCCACTCCAGTGAAGATCCGAACCGGCGGCGGCCAGGGGGAACGTTATTCCGCTCTCATCGCCTGGGTCGGCTGCACCCGCAGTGCGCGGAGGGTGGGCACGATACAGGCGAGCATGCACACGCCGAGCATGACGATCGCGTAGCCAATCAGCAGCGCGACCTCACCGGACCTGAGCCCCCCGGTCTCGGTCCCGCTGAACTGCGTCGTGTTCTGAATGCCAATCGCCGCCACGGCGATCAGGCCGCTTCCCGCGATCACGCCTGAGGTGACCTGAATCAGCGGGCGCTTGAAGATCGACGTGATCACACGGCGCGCGGTCGCACCGAGCGCCACCCGCACACCGATCTCGCGTGTACGGCGGGCCACGATATACGACAGCACCGCGTAGATCCCGGACAGCGAAAGCAGAAGGGCGACGGCCGTCAGACCGAGGATGATTCGCATCCACAGGCCGAGGAACCAAAGCAGGGGATTCACCACCTGGTCCAGGCGCGTCATCTGCTCGATCCGCAGCGACGGGTCGACTGCCGTCGCCAACTCGCGGACGCGTGGAGCGAGCGCCAACGGATCGCCGCGTGCCTGCACGATCATGTTCAGGGCGCCCCGGCTTCCCGGAACGGCTGCCATGTAGACGCCGGCCGTCCGCTGCGACTGTGCGGCGTTCCCCATGCCGAGCTCCTTCACCAGGCCGACGATCTCATACGACGGGAGCCGGGTCGCGCTCGAGTCGGGCACCGGGCCCGAGCTGATGCGCACATGGTGTCCGATCGGATTCCGCCCATCCATCACGAGGTCCACGAACCCCTGATCGACGATCACCACGTGAGCGTCCGGAGAGAGATCCGCACTGGTGAACGCGCGGCCCGCGGTCATTGGCGCCTGCAGCACGTCGAAGTACGACGGATCGATCGATGCAGTTGCCACCCACCAGGACGGGTTTCCCTCCACGGTCAGCACCTCTACGCGCCGATCCTCGTGATCATCGCGCGGCAACGCATCGGCGAAGGTCACGCCGGCAACGCCCGGCTCCGCTTCCAGCCGTCGGCGCAGCACCTCGAGCGAGGTGCTGACCCGCGCGCCCGGGTCGGCGGGCGCTTGAGGTGTCAGCATTTCCTCCGGCGGAGTGTCGATGCCGATGGTCACGCCGAGGTACTCGTCTGTTGGAAACCCGGCGTCGTACGACGCGATGCGTTTACTCTCGCCGCGCACGATCATCACGACCGACGGCAAGGCGACAGTGAGCGCGACCTGCGTCACGATGACCGCCGTCCATACGCCGCCGAAGCTCACGCCACCGCCGCCGGCCGTTCCGGCGCGAAGCCGGGCGCCGAGTCCACGTGTGATCTTGCGCGCCGGCATCACGCCGGCCACCACCGCACCGATCACGGCCAGTGCGAGCGCGTAGAGGATGGTGGTCGGCGACAGGTTGAAGTCGTACCAGAACGGCACCAGCCCCATATTCATGTCGAGATACGGCTCGCCCCAGCGTGTCAGAGCCAGCTGCGCCGCCCCCAGCCCGACCACTGCCGCGACACCGGCGAGCACCAGTGCCTCGGCGAAGAGTTGTAGCACGATCCGACGACGGCTCGCGCCCAGCGCGCTGCGGACGAGGATCTCCGACTCCCGCGCCGCGGCGCGCGCGAAGAGCAGCAGTGCTACGGTGCTGCACACCACCACCACGATCGCGATGACGAAGATGTAGGTGAGCACCATCATCGGCATCATGTCAGCATTGTTCACCGAAAACTGCGTGTACGGCACCACATGCGGCTGGAGCTGCGCGTGCGTCGTCGGGTGTTCCGCGGCGAGCCGGCTGCCGAACGACGACAGCTCCGCCTGCGCGGTCTCGAACGTCATGCCGGGTGCGAGTCGGCCGAAGACGGTAATGGCGGTGCCGCTCCGCGGCTCCACCCCTCCGACATCCGTGCGCAGCGGCAGCCACAGCTCGTGCGCTACCGGGAACGCATACCCTTCCGGCATCACACCGACCACCGTCGCAAAGCCGCTCCCGAGCTGCACGTCGCGTCCCACGATCTGCGGGTCGCTGTTGAACCGCCTCGTCCACACCTCGTGGCCGAGCAGCACCACGGGCGCCGCGCCGGCACGTTCATCCGACTCGTCGAGCACGCGGCCGAGCAGGGGACGCTCAGGGGCTATGCGGAACGCCGACGCGGTGATCTCCGCCGCCACGACGGGCTGCGCGCTGCCGTCCGCGCCGACCAGGTTGGCGCTCGCGTCGCGATAGGCGCCGAGGTCCGTGATCGACTGCGCGGACCGCCAGAGCTGGTAGTCGTACAGCACGCGATCCTCCTCATCGAGGATCGTCGAATCCCAGTTCTGGATCTTCACGATGCGATCGCCGTCCGGAAGCGGCAGATTCGTGCTCGTCAAAAGGCCGAACATCTGGAAGGTTACGGCCCCGAACCAGATGCCGAACGCCATCGCCAGGCCACCGACGACGGTGAGCCCCGGATACTTCACGAGCATTCGGAATCCCAGCTTCAGGTCGAGCGACATTCCGCGGAGAAGGGTCAGGCGCTCCCGCACGGCGTGCAACCGTCCTCTCCCGGAGCTACCGCGCGCCATTCAACGCCTCCGTCGGCGGCACGTTCAACGCCCGCCGCGCGGGAATGAAGCACGCCCCGATGCCGACGATCACCATGATGAGCGAGGCGGCGAGCATCGGCAGCGCCGTCGGCACCACACTGGCCTCCTCCACGATCACGGACATCAGCGCGAGGACGAGCAGGTTGCCGGCGACCACACCCAGACCGATCTGAAGCGCGGCCCGCTTGAAGAGCGCGGCCAGCAGCGCGCGCGGGCTCGCACCGACGGCGAGCCGGATGCCGATCTCGCGCGTACGCCGTGCGACGGCCACCGACATGAGCGCGAACAGCGCGGCAGCGGAGAGCAGGAGCACGAGCAGCACCGGAATCACGATGCTCGCGGTCATCAGGATGCCGCCGAAGTCGTCCAGCCAGATCACTTCGTCGAGTGTCATGACGTCATAGAGGCGGAGATCCGGCGAGACCTCGGCCGCCGTCTCGCGCAGCTTCTGCTCGAACGCGGCCGCCTCGCCCCGCACGCGCACGACCACGTGCGGCGGCGCCGGCAGTGTCGCGACGGACGCAGGGGTGAACATGAGGTCGGACTCGCCTTGTGCGGTCGGCTCGAGTCCGAGGTCGCGCACGACACCCACCACCTCGAGCCACGGGGCGGGCTCCTGTTCCCCGCCGTCAGAGACCGTCCGCAGACGTGTGCCGACCGGATGACCGCCGATGTTCTGTGCGAGAGATTCGTTGATGATCACCACTGCGTGTGCGGAGCCGACGTCACCACTGTTGAACGAGCGGCCGGCCGTGACCGGGCTGCCGAACGCCTCGAAGAAGCCGGGATCGACGGCGGTAATGAGGACCTGATCGTTCTCGAGATCAGTGTCGACGATGACGGGCGGCTCCGTGCCGCGCTCGACTTCGATCTGTGCCGGCGGGTAGTCCACGGCGGGCAGCGCGTCGGCAAACGTCACCGCGACTACTTCCGGCTCGGCCTCGAGCCGGCGCTCGAGCTCGCCGACGAGCGTCATCATGCGCGCCGGCAGGTCGGGGTCATCGCCAGGCACTTCGTCGGGATCGAGCTCCGGGCGGAACGTGAGGTACGGTTCGGCGTCGAAAGCGGCGCGCATGCGCAGCTGCGCCAGCTGCTCACCCGTCATCGCGATCGCGATCGGCAGGCCGAGCACCGACAGCGCGACCTGGAAGATGATCAGCGCGGACCACACTCGCCCGATCTGCATTTGCGTGCCGCCGCCGCCGATGCTGCGCAGTGCCGTCTGCACCCGCGGTCCCGTCGCGCGGATCGCCGGCAGCAGGCCTACGATCGCGGCAGTCCCGACTGCGATCAGGCCCGTGTAAATCACGGTCGGCAGGCTGAGGCTGATATCCCACCAGAACGGCCAGTCCACGTCCGACGCGAAGTTGGCTCGCGCGTACTGGAGGAAGCCCATCGCTAGCGCGACGCCAACTGCTGCGGCTACGAGGCTCAGCACGAGCGACTCGACGAACAGCTGCCCCATGACACGCAGACGGGACGCGCCGAGCGCATTGCGCACCACGATCTCCGACTCGCGCAGCGCCGTCCGCGCGAACATCAGCGTGGCGACATTCGTGCCCGCGATGAGGAGTACTACCCAGATGGACAGGTTGGTCATGACCATCAGGCTGAGCGGCTCGGTGGGCGCGGCATACGCGAGCACGCGCGGCCGCAGGTGCTCGTGCGTCGCAGGATTAGCACTCGTCATGCGTGCGCCGATCGACGCCAGCTCCGCCTGCGCCGCCTCCAGCGACACGCCCTCGCGCAGTCGCCCGAACATGCGGATCGGCAAACCGGTGCGCGGCAGCGTCCCGGCCAGGCGCAGCGGCGTCCAGATCTGGTGATTGATCGGAAACAGAAACTGCTCCGGCATCACGCCCACCACCGTCGCGGGCACGCGGCTGAGCTGTACCGTGCGGCCGATCACGGAGGAATCCGTATTGAAGCGGCTCTGCCACAGCTCATAGCCGATCACGACCACGTTGTCCGCGCCGGGCGCAGCGTCCGCCTCCACCAGCGGGCGCCCGAGCAGCGGCGGCACGCGCGTGAGCGGGAATGCCACCGGACTGATCTCCGCCACCTCGACCGGCTCGGAGCGTCCGTCCGCGGTGATCAGGTTCCGCTCGATCGGGCGATAGGCACCGAGCTGCTCGATCGACTCGAGCTGGTCGCGCCAGATCAGGAAGTCGTGCACCGACAGCCGCTCGACCTGGCTCGCAGCCACGTCGAAGTTCTCGAGCCGCACGATCCGCTCACCTTCCTCGAGCGGAAGCCTCGGGTCACGCATCTCCCACGTGAACTCGAAAAAGCCGGCACCGAGCGCCATCGCCGCCGCCAGCGTCATTCCACCGATGATCGACACGCCGGGATACCTGAGCAGCATGCGCCAGCCCAGCTTCCAGTCCAGCCAGGAGGCGCGGAGCTCGGCGAGCCGCGCGCCGGTGCGCTCGTCGCGCGCGCTCTCGCGGAAACGCTCGACGCCGCCGAAGTCCCGCATCGCCTTGCGCCGCGCATCTGCCGGCGACATGCCGGCGTCGACGTTGTGCTGAATTTCCCGCTGGATGTGGAACTGCATCTCCTCGGCGACGGCGTCGTGCTCGCGGCGTGCGTCCAGGAATTCACGGAAGCGGCTCAGGAGAGACATCGGCTACACGCTCCTCGTGGCGAGCACGCGGTTCACCGCCCCCGACAACCGCTCCCACTCCTGCCGCTCCGCCCCGAGCCGCTCCCGCCCCTTTGCGGTCAGCGTGTAGTACCGCGCGCGCCGGTTGTTCTCCGACACGCCCCAGTGGTTCACGATCAGCCCCTGCCGCTTCAGCCGGTACAGTGACGGGTACAGCGATCCCTGGTTCACCTGGAGCTGGTCGCCGGATGTCGCCCGGATCCGCTCCATGATGCCCCAGCCGTGAGCCTCCCCGAGTTGCAGCGCCTTCAGCACGAGCAGGTCCAGTGTGCCCGTGACGAGGTCCCCCTTGAGTGGCATGACAGCTCCTGACGTTCCAGTCGATAATCAACTGGAACGATGGCTGCCCCTCAGTCGATTATCAAGAGGAGTGGGACGAGCGGCGGAATCGGTGGTCCTGGGTTCGGCCCCGGTTGGGACCAACGAATGGCTTCAGGCGACGCCTGCATCATTCCGGCACGGCACCGTCGCGCGGGAAGGTGCCCGTGGCACGGGAATGCCCCAGGTGAGGCCATTCACCATGGTCAAGGATCCGGGTTCACCGCTGATCAGCCGTGGATCAGCTTCCTGTACTTGATGCGATGCGGCTGATCGGCTTCCGCTCCCAGCCGGCGGTGCCGGTCGGCCTCGTATTCCTGGTAGTTGCCCTCGAACCATACGACCTGGCTGTCACCTTCGAACGCCAGCATGTGCGTAGCGATGCGATCGAGGAACCAGCGGTCGTGCGAGATGACGACGGCGCAGCCGGCGAAGTTGAGCAGTGCCTCCTCGAGCGCGCGCAGGGTGTCGACATCGAGGTCGTTCGTCGGCTCATCCAGAAGGATCAGGTTGCCGCCGCGGCGGAGCAGCTTCGCCAGGTGGACGCGGTTGCGCTCACCTCCCGACAGAACGCCGACCTTCTTCTGCTGATCACCGCCCTTGAAACCGAACCAGCCGCAGTATGCCCTCGAGCTGACGGTGGTGCCGCGGCCGAGCTCGATCTCATCCTGCTCGTCGGAGATCTCCTGCCACACGGACCTGTCCGGATCGAGCGAATCGCGCGACTGGTCGACGTACGCCATCTCGACGGTCGCACCGATCTTCAGCTCACCCGCGTCCGGTGTCTCCTGTCCGGTGATCATGCGGAACAGGGTGGTCTTGCCTGCCCCGTTCGGCCCTATGACGCCGACGATGCCGCCGCGCGGGAGTCGGAAGTTCAGGTCGTCGAAGAGCACGATATCGCCGTACGCCTTGGCCACGCCGTTGGCGACGACGACCTCGTCACCGAGACGCTGTGCAGCGGGAATCACGATCTCCGCGTTGGTGAGCTTCTCGCGCTGGTCCTGGTTCAGCAGATCCTCGTATGCCGAGATGCGTGCCTTGCCCTTCGACTGGCGCGCACGCGGTGCCATCCGGATCCATTCGAGCTCGCGGGAGAGGGAGCGCTGTCTCGCCGACTCCTGCTTCTCCTCCTGTGCGAGGCGCGACTGCTTCTGCTCGAGCCAGGACGAGTAGTTGCCCTCCCACGGCACGCCCGCGCCGCGGTCCAGCTCGAGGATCCACTTCGCGACATTGTCGAGGAAGTAGCGATCGTGAGTTATGGCGACGACCGTGCCCGGGAAGTCGGCGAGGAAGCGCTCCAGCCAGGCGACAGATTCAGCGTCGAGATGGTTCGTCGGCTCGTCGAGCAGCAACATGTCGGGCTCTTCGAGCAGCACCTTGCACAGGGCCACGCGACGACGCTCACCACCGGACAGCTTCGTCACATCCGCATCCGCCGGCGGGAGTCGCAGCGCATCCATCGCGATCTCGATCTTGCGATCCAGGTCCCACGCATTGCTCGCGTCGATACGATCCTGCAGCGAAGCCTGCTCGTCGATGAGCGCCTGCATCTCGTCCTCGGTCATCGGCTCCGCGAACTTCATGTTCACTTCGTCGAACCGCTTCAGGAGATCGCGCACCGGCTTCACGGCTTCCTCGACATTGCCGCGCACATTCAGCGCGGGATCCAGCACCGGCTCCTGCGGCAGGTAGCCGATGCGCGTGCCCTTCGCAGCCCACGCCTCACCCTGAATGTCGGTGTCCAGGCCCGCCATGATGCGCAGCAGCGAGCTCTTCCCCGATCCGTTCGGCCCCACCACGCCAATCTTCGCGCCCGGATAGAACGAGAGCCAGATGCCCTTCAGGATCTCGCGATTAGGGGGCACCACCTTGCGGAGCCCCTTCATGACATAGATGAACTGCGGCGTATTCATGGCCTCACGCTCCCCCCCGGGTGACGAGACCGATCGCTTCGATCTCCACCCGCACGTCCTTCGGCAGCTTCGCTGCCTGAACGGTGGAACGGGCGGGCCGGTGCACCCCGAAATGCCTGCCGTACACCTCGTTCATCGCGCCGAAATCATCCATGTCCTTCAGGAACACGGTGGTCTTCACCACATTGCCGAGCGAGGAGCCTGCCGACTCGAGGATGGCCGCAAGATTCTGCATCACCCGCTCCGTCTGAGCGGCCACGTCCTCGCCGCCCACGAGCTCCATCGTCTTCGGGTGCAGCGGGATCTGGCCGGCGGTGAAAACCAGCCCGTTCGCCACGATCCCCTGGCTGTAGGGGCCGATGGCCGCAGGCGCGGCGTCCGTCTGAACAGCACTCAATGTCATCGGTCAACTCCGAACGTCGATGTGTGAGACCTCAGCCGGTTGAGCGACGGAGTTCATCAGCTCTTCGGCTGATACCGTCGCGACGCCGGCCTTCCCTACCTCTATTCCCGCGGCATGATTCGCCAGAATCGCCGCCTCTATCACTGTCGCGCCGCCGGCGAGTGCGAGCGCGAGCACTGCGGTGACAGTGTCGCCGGCACCCGACACATCGTAGACCGAGCGTGCCACAGTCGGTATGCGCACGTGGTCGCCGTCGGCCGTCAGAAGTGCCATCCCGTCCTCGCCGAGCGTCACGAGCAGATGCTCGCAGCCGATCTGGCGGCGCACTTCCTCCAGCCATTCAGGGCGATCGGCATGGACGGGGTCGCGCAGCGCAGCCGCGAGCTCCGGCT
>DATABQ010000583.1:0-6354 GCA_036259495.1 Longimicrobiales bacterium
TTCGTGTGCCGCTCAATCGCGCGAGCGACCTCGCCCGCATTTTCCGTGAGCGGGAGCGGCTGAAGCAGGAGCTGCGGCGCGACCCGACGCTCGAGGAGGTCGCGGAAGCGGCGTCTCTCACGCCGGAGGTCGTGACATCGCTGTCGACACTGAACTCGGCGGAGATCCGGCTGGACGCGCCGATCGGTGACAGCGACGACAGCCAGCTCGTCGAGCGGTTCATGTGGGACGAGGCGCACGAGCCGGAGCAGGCAGTCGAGGAGCGTCTGCTGGCGGAGCACATCGACCGTGCACTCGAGACGCTGACGCCGCGCGATGCGAAGGTAGTGCGACTGTACTTCGGTCTGGAAGGCGGTCGCGAGCACACGCTCGAGGAGATCGGCAACATGCTGGGTGTCACGCGCGAGCGCGTCCGCCAGCTGCGCGATCGCGCGTTGCGCCGCCTGCGGGAGGGTGAGCTCGGCACCGCTCTGGAGAGCTTCGCCGCCTAGTGTCGTGATTTCTGAATCACAGAACTGATCGCTCCAGCACCAGTCAACGAATGGCCTCCGCCATCGTTCTCTCAGCCAGTGGCGGCGTCTATGACGTCGAACTGGAGGATGGGACGGTGGCGGAGGCCTCTTTGCGTGGGCGTCTCAAGCTCGAGCAGCGCACCGGCGACCGCGTCGTAGCCGGCGACATCGTCAATGTCGACGCTCAGGCCGACGGCTCGCTCACGATCGAATCCGTGGAGGCACGAACGAGCGAGCTGGCGCGGCGTGCGCCCGGACACGGGCGGAAGGCGAAGGTCATCGTCGCGAACATCGATCGCGTCATGATCGTGTTCGCCGCCACGGAGCCGGAGCCGAATACCCGGCTGCTCGACCGATTCCTCGTTCTCGCCGAAGCGAACCGGCTGGGTGCGCTCATCGTGCTGAACAAGGTCGACCGCGTGGAGGATGGTGTCGCGGAATCGTTCCTCGCTCCGTACGAGACTGCCGGCTATGAGACGCTGCGCACGAGTGTGAAGGCAGGGATCGGCATCGCGGAGCTGAGCGAGCGCGTGTGCGGCGCACGCAGCGTCGTGACCGGGCCGTCCGGCGTCGGCAAGTCGAGCCTGCTGAACGTTGTGCAGCCCGGCCTCGGCCTGAGGATCGGCGCAGTCAGCGAATCGGTCAACAAGGGGCAGCACACCACCGTGAGCGCGCGGCTCATTCCCCTGCAATGCGGCGGCTATGTCGCGGATACGCCCGGACTGCGTGAGCTCGGACTCTGGGGCATCGATCCCGAAGAGCTGCCCGACTGCTTCCCCGAGTTCGCCGACCTCATCGGCACATGCCGCTTCGCCCGCTCGTGCAGTCACACGCACGAACCCGGCTGTGCAGTGCGGGAAGCTGTCGAGAGCGGCGACATCGATCGCGGCCGCTTCGACAGCTACCTGACACTGCGGTCCGAAGCCGAGGCAGCTCCGAAGTATTGATCGCCGGGCCCCCTGTGTCCTACAGTCCCAGACCCGCGCGCAATCCGAGATAGATCACGCGACCGGGTGCCGGGAAGTTGTGAATCTCCTGATACGCGCGATCGAAAAGATTCCGGATGCCGGCACTCAGGTCCACGCTACGTCGGCTCCCGTGCACGAGCGCGTACGTCATCCCGGCATCGACGACGGTATACGCGTCGAGTGTGGTTCTGATACCGCTCCACTGCGCCGGGTCTGTGAAGTCGAGGTCCTCGCGCTCGCCGACGTAGCGCGCACCGAAGCGTGCAGCCGCAGCATCACCCAGCTGCACGGATGCATTGACCGCTGCCTGATGGCGCGGACGACGCAGCAGCGACTCCCCTTCCTGGAACGCGAGGTCCTCGCCGAACCCGTCATCCGTCACACGCGTGGCGGTGCGGGTGTAGCTCGCTGTCGCGTTGAACGCGCGCACCGCTGCGGATGCACTGACCTCGATGCCGTGCGCGCGCGCTGCGCCGATGTTGTAGTAGTTGGGAGCATCGGGCGCGGGTGTATCGAACGTGTACTGGATCAGGTTACGGAATCGCTGATCGAACCACGTGGCCCCCACGGCGACTGCGCCTCCGAACGCGACGTACTCGGCTCCGATGTCACGGCTGCGGGTGTGCTCCGGCTCCAGGTCGGGATTCCCCCGGCTGTACGCAGTCGCGAAGTTCTCGAAGAACGTCGGCTCCCGGAATGCAGTGCCGAACGATCCATGCAGCCGGAGCATCTCGAGCGGTCGCCAGGACAGGGCCGCGCGACCCGTCCGGAACGTGCCGAACTTCTCGTTGTCGTCCACGCGTGCTCCAACAGTGAGCGAGACCGCGCTGAAGGGTGAGCCGTGCAGCTGCGCATACCACCCGGTGTTGTGGCGCTGCTCATCCGTGCTGTCGGTGAACGTGCCGAACTCGCTCACGCTTTCGGATGCGGTCCGCGCCTGCTGCCATTCGCGCTCGGCGCCAACGGTGAGCACACTCGCGAGCGGGACACCGACGTTCACGTGCGCATCGAGTGACGTGCGGCGCTGGTCCGTCGTGCTCCAGTAGCGGTCGATCTCTTCCGCATCCGGCGGGTTCCGAGTGGCCGCGTCAGTGTCGTGGAGCGTGCCGAGGACGCGCAGGTCCACGGCGTCGCTGATGCGGTATCCGGCTCTGGCGCCGAAGGACCGGCTGCTGCCGGTCGAGAACTGATTGCGATCCACGACGAGACCGGCGCCGTTCGTCGGGTAGTGATATTCGTTAACTGTGAGACGAGTCGTGAGCCCCAGCTCACCTCGTGCCGCATCGAGGCTCAAGCGGCCGGAGAAACTGGTGTGATCGTAGTCGCTGTTGAGCGCGAACAGTCCCGTCGACCCGGCGCGCGAGCCGGAGAGTCCGTAACTGACCGATGCATCGTCGCCGAGCGGCACGGCGGTCCGGCCCGTGAGCGAGGCGTCGTACGCGTGGTTGTCGAACGAGCCGGTATCGCCCGCATGCCTGTCGCCGCGTGAGCCGCTCATGCCCGCTTCGACGCGCGGCGCGCCGCCGGTGCGCGTGAAGATCTGGATAACGCCGGACACTGCGTCTGAGCCATAGAGCACGCTGGCGGGACCGCGGACGATCTCGACGCGGTCGATGTCCTCGGTGCGCATATGCGCCCAGTCGAACGATCCGCCGGGGTCATTGACCTGCACGCCGTCGATGAGCACCTGTACGTAGTCGCTCTCGCCCCCGCGGATGAACAGCGATGTGAGCGCTCCGGGTCCCGCGCTCTGCGCCAGTGTCACGCCCGGCACGGCGCGCAGCGCATCGGCGAGGAATCGCGTTCCGCTGCTGCGCAGGGCATCGCCGTGAAGCACGGTGATGCTGCCAGGCGCATCCGCAATGGGAGTCTCGAGGCGGGTGGCGGTGACGACCAGCTCCCTGAGCTTCACGGTGTCCGGCTCTTCCTGTGCATGGCTGTACGACGGCACCGCGATGCTCGCGATGACCACTCCTGCGGCTGCAAACCTGTTCACGCCATCCTCCACACATCGTCTGGTGAACGCATCATCCCGGCTCCATGGTTGTTGTCATTCCCGGGCTGTCGATTCCGGTGACGCCGAGTCGCCGGGCAGCGAGACGCCAGAATCCGGTGGCCCGGGCAGCTGCCCGTCCGCCTGCGGTCCCCTCCGCTGCGGCACGACCTGCGGCGCACCGTCCTCACGCCCGATGGTGACAGGCCAGTGATAGACGGCCTCGATGATCTCGCGCGTCAGCACTCGATCGGGCACACCCGCCGCGGCAACTCTGCCGTGATCGAGCAGCACGAGTCGGTCTGCGTATCGTGCGGCGATGTTGAGGTTGTGCGTGACGATCACGATCGTGACGCCGTCGTTACGCAGCTCGGCCAGCAGCTCGAAGAGGGACATCTCGTGTGCGATATCCAGCGAGGCGGTCGGCTCGTCGAGCAGGAGCGTGCGCGGTTCCTGGGCGAGTGCGCGAGCGACGCGTGCGCGCTGTCGCTCGCCGCCCGAGAGCTCGAGCACCGATCGGTTCACGAGTCCCGTGAGCCCGCAGCGATCGAGTGCACGCGCTATCGCTGCGCGGTCGGCGGAGCCCTCACGACGCCAGGCGCCGAGGTGCGGATAGCGACCCATGGCGACGAGCTCCCGCACCGTCAGCGGGAATGCCATCTCCTCCGCCTGCGTCACGACGCCCACCTCGCGCGCGACATCCTCGCGACGCCATTCACCGAGGGCGCGGCCGAACAGGGAGACGTCGCCGGCATCCGGGCCGAGCGCGCCGAGCAGCAGTCGCAGGAGCGTCGACTTGCCGGATCCGTTCGGCCCCAGCAGTGCCAGCATCTCCCCCGGAGCGACATCGAGGTCGACGGCAGCCACGGCGTCGCGATCGCCGTGCGGGTAGCGGAACGTGAGGCCGCGTGCGCGGAGCACCGCTGCATCGCTCACAGCGATGGACTCCGGCGCAGCAGCAGGACGAAGATCGGCACACCGACGAGCGCGGTGATCACACCTACGGGAAGCTCCGCCGGCGCGGCGATGCTGCGTGCCGCGGTGTCCGCCAGCAGCAGGAACGTCCCTCCGCCGAGCACGGACGCTGGCAGCAGCAGCCGGTGGTCGCTTCCCCAGGCGAGGAGCACGGCGTGCGGGACGATGAGACCGATGAAGCCGATCACGCCGCAGGCGGACACGGCCGCCGCAACGAGAAGCGATGCGACGAAGTAGGTGACGAGCTTCACGCGTTCGACGCGCGCACCCAGAAACAGGGCGGTCTCCTCGCCGATCGCCAGCAGGTTCAGCGCGCGTGCCAGTGCGAGCAGCACGACGATCGACGGCAGGACGAACAGCGCGAGCAGACCAGCGGTGCGCCAGTTCGCACCCGCCAGGCTGCCCATCATCCAGAACACCGCCGAACGGAAGCTCTCGACGTCCGCCAGCATCAGCAGCAGGAGAATGACGGCGTTGAAGAATGCACCGACTACCACACCGGCAAGCAGCAGGACACGCGTGTCCAGCGTACGGCCGACGCGCAACGCGATGCGCAGCACGAGCACCATCGCGCCGATAGCACCGGCGAGTGCGGAGAGCTGAACAACGCCGGGGATCACGGCGAGCCCGAATACGACTGCGGCAACTGCACCGACGGCTGCGCCGCCAGCCACTCCGAGCACATACGGCTCCGCGAGCGCGTTGCGGAGCACCGCCTGGAACACTGCACCGGCGAGTGCGAGACCTCCGCCCGCAACCAGCGCGAGCGCGACGCGCGGCAGTCGCAGCTCGAGCACGATGGTACGCGTCGTAGGGTCAGCGGCGCCGGTGAACGCGTCGAGCACATCGCCGAGCGGCAGGCCCGCTGCGCCGACCGACAGCGCGAACACCGACGCAGCCAGCGCCAGCAGCGCCAGCAGCACGAGTCGCATCATCGCGTGCCGGCCCCGCGATCGCGCTGTGCATCCGGGCGGGGTAAACCGCCGGTTGCCGCCGGCGTCGCAGCATGAATGCGCCTCGCAAGACCGCGCGCAGCGGCCCCGACCGTCACACCCGCACGGTTGTAGAGGTCGGGATCGACGACGTGGACGCGATGCTGCTGCACCGCGCGCAGCTCGCGCCAGCCGGGCCGATCCGCCAGTCCGGTGAGAGGGTCATCCAGCCGCTGATCGCTGGGGCGAATGATCACGTCCGGCTGCCGGCGCACGAGCTCCTCGAGCGAGACCTGCGGCCACAGGTGTCGTACATCGGCGAATACGTTCTCGCCGCCTGCGATCGTGATCAGATCGTCGATGAACGTGCCGGGTCCCGCGACCATCGGCGGATCGGATGAAAGCAGATACAGCACGCGTGGCGACGGCAGGTGCGCCACATCCGCGCGCACAGCGGCGAGCGAATCGTCGATCGCGAGCACGAGCGAGTCCGCACGCGCGCGCTCGCCGAGCAGAACACCGAGGCGCTCGATCATCGAGCGGATCTGCGCGACGGACTCGACGCTCGATGCATATACGGGAATTCCGACGTCGCTCAGTCGCTGCACCACATCGCGTGACTGCGCGTCCGGCCAGGCAATGACCAGATCCGGCCGCTGCGCGACGAGCCATTCGATGCTCGGCGTCAGCGCATTGCCAATGGAAGGGAGATGCGCGAGTCGCGGATCCTCGTCCCAGCGCGTGCGCGCCACCAGCGCGTCAGCGCCAGCGACGATCATGACGATCTCGGTCTGGGCGGGGATCATGGAGATCACGCGGCGGGCCGGCCGCTCGAGCATGACAGTACGGCCGGCGTCATCGGTGACGATGATCGAGTCGCCCTCGGCCGGCGTGCTGTCCGCGCGATCGCCGCAAGCCGCAAGCGCGGCGATGCAGATCGCGAACACTGCCGCCGTGCTTCCGCTGCGCACAGT
>DATABQ010000584.1:0-5931 GCA_036259495.1 Longimicrobiales bacterium
CACGATTTCGAGGAGATCGGGGAGTCCATGTTGCGAGTCAGAAGTCGTGACGCAGGATGGGACCGGCGCTCAGGTCCAGCAGCGCGTCGCGGCTTTGTACATCACGGCTGTCAGCGCGCACACGCAACTCGCGCGCGGTGGGCAGCCAGCACAATGTGTAGCGGCCGTTCGAATCTGTCGTAACCGTGCGCCAGCGGTCGACGTCGGCATTCGTGCCCGTTCCGCTGGTGATCAGCGGTGGACCTCTCCACGACGCGCGCACCTCCACTCCCGCCAGCGGCTCGCCCGTTTCCTCGTGCTTCACGAATCCATACAGAAGCCCGCTGTCTGCATCCTCCTGCTCTCCCGGACACAGCGCGCGCAGTATGCCCGCCATCGATGGTGCGACAAAATCCCGCTGCAGGATGGTGTCACCCGCCACCCGCACCGGCTCCAGCTGCAGCGGCACACCAATCTCCTCCAGCAGGGGGTGGGTGAATCCGAGGGAGTACTGTCCAGCAGGTACGCGCCGGATGCGGTAGGTCCCTGTAGAATCGGAGACTGCGGAGAACGGCGTGCCCGATAGAAACACGAGCGCGTCGGCGAGCGGCCGGTTCGTCACCCTGTCATGAACGACGCCCTCGATGACTCCGCCGCCGATGGTTCCGTACAGATCGGCGTCGATCGATTCCGCGGATGTGACCGTGCCGCCGTCCTCGCTGTAGCCGAGCAGCATGTAGTGCCCTCTGCGCGAGAGCCCCACGAGCGGCGACCGAATCCACCACCGCGTGATGATCCACGCGCCGGTGCTCAGCCGCTCGAAGTGCACCTCACCGGAAGCGCCGAATCTGCGCATATGCTCGGGCAAGTTCTCGTACTCGAACTCCAGGTACCTGAGCTCGGCGGTTGTGCGGTCCACCCAGAGCACTCCGCTGACATCCGTCATACCGTCGTCACGGAGCGGCGTGAACCCGAGGCCGACGCGATCCGCGTGCGGTGAGCTGACGATCCTGAAGCAATGCGAGTCGAGGAACGAGTCGGAGAGCATCACGTCGGCGTCGAGGCCCAGCAGCCAGGTGGTCTCGCCCTCGGCGATGGCATACCCGTCGCGGGCCAGCTGATCCGGTTTCACGGCATTGTACGGCATGGCGGCCGTCGCATATGCAGGCGTCCGGACTTCGCGCTTGACCGAGCTCAGGGAGAGGTCCAGTTCGCGGTGGTAATTCATCATCGAGAAGCGAATGGCGCCTGTTCCGCCGGCCCAGGAGGTGACATTCAATGCGGATCGGACGGCGTTCCAGAGCGCCACCACCGATGCGCCGTCCGTCCGGCGCCGACAGCCGCGCGAATCCTCGACGTGTGCCTCCACCGAGGGCAGCACGAGCGCGCGCGGATTCAGCTCGAATACGTAATGGAAGGTCGACGTGCCGAGCGCGAGCGCTGGAGACGTGACCGGCTCGTAACCCAGTCGTTCGGCCACCAGCCGGTACTCACCGGCAGAGGGCGCCTGAAGCGTGAATCTGCCTGCTGAATCCGTCAGCGCACCGGACAGCCTGACGCCTTCCGCGTCAATGAGCTGCACGAAGGCAGTCGCGATGGGGCGGCCGGCGCTGGCGTCCACCAGCTGTCCCGTGACCACCTGGGCCTGAGCATGTGCCGGGAATGCCGCGTTCAGCAGCAGGACGCCTGTCACAAGCGCAGCGGCAGATCTCGCAGCCAGCATCCTGCCTCCGGTTTGTGGGAACTTCGGCCTGGTAGTAGCGGGAACGACAGCAGTGTGTCTCAGGCGAGGATGTGGCCACGCCCTGCACCGAGTCAAGGGTATTCGCGGTTTGATGCAGTCCCGTTCGCGACCTCCTACCATCCGAATCTTGACTCGTGACTCGCCGTGCCGTACCGTCGTCCTGAGCTCGGGTAGTGAGAATGTTGCCTCGTTCCCCGGCAGATGAGTGCTGAACGCGCGGCGTCGTCTGCTCCTTCGCTCGCACGCTCAAAGTCAATCCGGCTTCGACCGAGTTCCTCTGGTTCAGGGGGAAACCCACGATGAAATGGCCCCCGACGGTGTGTCTTCTGATCGCGTGTGCGTCGCTCACGCCTGCTCCCCTGTATTCACAGACTGCACTGCTGATTGGCCGTACGCTCGACTACAATACCGAGATGCCCATCGCCGGCGCACGCGTCGAAATTGTGGACGATCGGGGCCGCCGCGTGGCATCAGCGATGAGTGACTCTGCGGGGACGTTCCGTTTCTCCCGTGTCGACGCCGGCTCCTACCAGTTGCGCGCAGGGTCGGCCGGCTACAAGGAGGTGCTGACCCCGCCGGTCGAGCTGGCCGACAGCGGGACCGTTGTGGTCGTGGTACGGCTGGCTGTGGACGTCATTCCGCTGGCGCCGCTCGAAGTGACCGCGCGGCCCGCGCCACTGCATCGAAATGTTGCGCTGGCTGCATTTCTCGAGCGCGTGGAGCGCAGCATGGGCGGGACCTTCATCATGCCCGACGAGATCGGTCTCCGCAGTCCCAGGTACGTCACGGATCTTCTCGCCACGACGGCCGGTTTTATGGTCGTAGCCGATGCGCTGGTGAACCAGCGCGCTCAGTGTGCACCGAGCGTCTACCTCGACGGCACGCGTTTGAACAACCAGCCGAAGACATCGAGTACGGCAACGAGAGAAGCATTCGAAGTCGCCAACCTCATTCCGCCGAGCGAGCTGGCAGGCATCGAGGTCTACCGTGGCGCCGCGACGGTTCCGGGGGAGTTCAGCGGCTCCAATGCAGCCTGCGGCGTGATCCTGCTCTGGACCAATCGCGGCTGAACAGGAAGGACCCCCCGCGAGCCTGCCCTCATGCGTCTTGGGCTTGAGGCCCACGATCTCCTGTACTAGCCCCAGGCGTATCACTGGCACCGTCTGACCCCTCACCGCGAAGCGGCTTGAATCCGGACCACCGCCCGGCCAAGGTCATCGCAACCAAACCGTGACAGACGGCGTAGGGATGCTGTACCTTGAACCCTGCACGGGGTAAGACTTTCTGACCAGCGAACTGGGCGCCCACGATGATGACACGTGAAGACCTCGAGAGCTATCTCATACGCATGGAGCACGACTTCGAGGAGATCGAGGAGTCCATGTGGCGGATCGAGTCCGGCGATGACGGGGTGCCTGTCGTCGTCATCTACACTCCACCCGTAGTGGTTCTGCGACTCAAGGTGATGAGCCTCCCCTCGGTCGCCGATGACCGCCGCCTGGCCGCGCTGTACCGCCGCATGCTCGAGCTGAATGCGACGGACATCGTGCACGGCAGCTACGGCATCGAGGCAGAGGAGATCGTGCTGTCGGATGCACTGGAGCTCGAGACCCTCGATTTCGTCGAGCTCCGCAGCAGTTACGAGAGCCTGACGATGGCGGCGTCCAGCCACCTGCCGGAGCTGGTCGGAATCGTGGATCAGGGCGCGGCCGCACCAGCCGTGCAACAGGGATAATGGCAATGGGAATATTTCAGAAGCTTTCGACGCTGCTGCGCTCGAACATCAACGATGCGATCGCTCGGGCCGAGAACCCGGAGAAGATGCTCAACCAGGTTCTCATCGACATGCGCGAGCAGCTCGCCAAGGCCAAGCAGGAGGTGGCTGTCGCGATCGCTGACGAGCGGAAGCTGCGCTCGCAGGTCGAGACGGAGCAGAAGTCTGCGCACGACTGGGAGCACCGCGCCATGCTGGCCGTTGGCGAGGGACGCGACGACCTGGCGAAGCAGGCACTGCTGCGGCAGCAGGAGCACATGGAGCGGGCCCTGACGCTCGAGGAGACCTGGCGCCGCCATTCAGAAGAGACGGAGCGGCTCAAGGATTCGCTCCGCGCGCTCAACGACAAGATCGAGGAGGCGAAGCGGAAGAAGAACCTGCTCGTCGCCAAGCAGAAGCGAGCGCAGGCGCAGAAGCGCATCCACGAGACGATGGCCGGGCTGAACGATCAGTCCGCGTTCGAGACGTTCGAGCGCATGGCAGACAAGATCGAGGAATCGGAGCGGCGCGCACTCGCGGCCGCGGAGGTGTCCGAGTCGCTTTCGGGTGACACGCTCGAGCAGGAGTTCCAGCGGCTCAAGCCGGCAGACCAGTCCGTCGACTTCAGGCTGCTCGAGCTGAAGCAGAAGATGGGTCTGAGCCTCCCCGCCGGTCAGTCCGGCGACAGCGCGAAGCGGCTCGGCACGGGTGAGGACAATGGCGTCGTGCGAGACGCGGAGATCGAAGAAGAAGCGTGATCCGTTAGAAGGCAGCAGCAGAGCACGATGAACCGTCGACCATACGCAGTCCTCATCGCGGCGATATTCGCCGTGCTCCTGCTCCTGTTCCTGCACAGGGTCGCCGAGGTACTGCTCCTCTTCTTCATTGCGATCCTGTTCGGGATCTATCTCAGCGCCATCACCGATTGGCTGCAGAAAAGGCTGGCCGTGCCTCGCGCGGTCGGCCTTCTCATTGCCGTCCTGTTCACGCTGCTCGCGACCGGTGGCGTCGTCTGGCTCATCGTCCCGCCGGTCGTCCAGCAGACACAGGGCCTGATTCAGGCGATGCCCATCCTGATGGCTGGATGGGAGGCCCAGCTGCTCCAGCTCGCACGGCAATCGCCTTTCTGGGAGCAGCTGCTCGGCACGCTCGAGCAGGGTGAGAGCTACACCGGTGCACTGGTATCACAGATCGGCGGGTACTTCCGCGGCATCGTGCCCTACATCTTCAGCGGCATCACGTTCGCCATCCACTTCATCAGCGTGCTCGTGATGGGCATGTACCTCGCCCTCCGCCCGGCGATGTACCGCGAGGGATTCATCCTGCTCGCGCCGCCCGTCCATCGCGAGCTCGTCCGCGACATCCTCGGCGATCTCGGCCGCACCCTCAAGGCGTGGATCGTCGGACAGATACTCGCCATGCTCGTGCTCGGCATCTTCACCTGGATCGGCCTCGAGCTGCTGCGCGTGCCATACGCGCTCGCGTTCGGCGTGTTCACCGGCGCGGTCGCCATCGTGCCGTTCTTCGGCACACTCTTCTCGACAATTCTGCCGGCGATCTTTGTGCTCGGCACCGGCGGCGCCATCCAGGCTTTGTGGGTTGTCCTGCTCGGTGTCGGCGTGCACGCATTCGAGGCGAACATCGTCGCGCCGATGATCATGGAGCGGCAGGTTCACCTCCCGCCCGTCCTCAGCATCCTCGCCGTGCTCATCATGGCGCACCTGCTGCACCTCATCGGCCTGCTCGTCGCCGTCCCGGTCCTGTGTGTCGTGATGGTGATCGGACGCCGCGTTTACGTGCACCGCGTCCTCGAGGGGAAGGGCTTCCGCCGCGCCATCCGCGATCGCCCCGTCGAGTTGCGCCTCGGCGACGAGACCACTGTACTCATCCACCCGTCCGCGTTCGAGACTACGGTTCCGGCACTGCTGGAGAGATAAGGGCAGGGGCACGGCGTTGCGGGTTGCTTCTTTTCACGCAGAGCCGCGGAGGGGCAGAGCCGCAGTTGGTTCATCGGCTTTCCGGCGGCGCGCGTGGATCAGCTTTCGCGGCTTGTCCAATAACTCCACAAACGATGCATGCAACGCAGCTGCATTCCGACTTATCGTTGCCTGATACCGCTAAATCCACATTGGCGCTCTCAATCCTCCGTCGACTGTGCACTCAGCCGCATATGGCAACGATAAGATGGAAGTCGCGGCTCTCACAGCCGCGAGTGTGCAAATACCGTGGCCGCGGTTGATGCATCTGCACATAGAGTGGAACGGAATGCGGGAATCCTCGCGCGACGGGCGAATTCCGCGAAGCCGGCGTTGAAAAAACAACAGCGCACCCTGCACTACCGCGGCCGTGACCAGCCCCTCCGAACCCACCCGCCGCGCACCAACTGCGGCTCTGCCCCTCCGCGGCTCTGCGTGAAAAGAGGTAATCCAGGCTGCCTGCCAGCCGCCACGCCCAT
>DATABQ010000585.1:0-2942 GCA_036259495.1 Longimicrobiales bacterium
GTCGTCCTGCGTGCTGCGCGTCTCGAACTTGTTGCCGCAGGCGCAGTGCACCGTCGCCGTCGTGTAGTCCGGATGAATGCCTGGCTTCATGCTGTTAGGCCTTTTTGACGTGTTCACGTACAGACGGGAAGGTTAACGGAAATTCGGTTCCGGGGCAAGGCGGTGGACGACGGTGCCAGGGGCTGCGGGCAGGGGCATGTGCACGGTCAGGTGGAAGGCGCACGCACACGTTTATGGGCACGGTCACGGGCATCCGGCTGTTCCGCACGTCGGGCGCCAGGGCGGATCGGACACCACACTGCACCGGCCGGGCACGGAGCGGGTGACGCTTCGCGAAGTGATGGCTGGTAACAAATGCGCTTTCCCGGGTCGCGGAGTCCGATGCCGAAACCGCCCATGATCTAGACCGCTACTTCCCGCTTTTCCGCGGCCGACTGATACGCGGCCTCGACGATGCGCATGATCTGGATCTGCTCGCGCGGAGGTGGCTCCTCGATCTCTCCGGTGGCAACTCGGACAAAATGTGTGAGCTCGTTACGGTAGGACGTGGTGTAGAGGTTCTCCCGGCCGAGGGACACGTTGGGCGTGACGTCGATCATGTGGCCGGTCTCGACCTCCTTGAACACGCCGAGCGGCGAGATGGCGCCGGAGCCGCGGGTTCCGAGCATGCGCATGTAATGGCGGTCGCGCTCGGCGACGAGGCTCCAGCTCACGGTGAGCGAGATACCGGCGCCGTTCTTCAGGCGCACGATGATGCCGGCGGTGTCCTCGACTTCCATGCCCTCGGGAAAGTGCATCTGCGTCATGACGCTCTGGGCCTCGGGGAAGCCGAGCATCCAGAGGCAGAGGTCGAGCGTCTGGACGCCGAGATCCATCATCGCGCCGCCGCCGGCGGTCTCGCGCCGGTGCCGCCACGTCGGACGCACGACGCGCATCTTCCTGTTGAGCCACGCGCCGCGTGTCAGGAACACGTCGCCTAGCTCGCCATTCTGTGCGAACGGCCGCAGGGCGACGGTGTCGGGGCGGTAGCGGTTGTTCATCGCGACCATGAGCGTACGTCCGGTACGTTCCGCGACGGCGAGGACACGCTCGACCGCTTCGGGCGACAGCGCGAGCGGCTTCTCGACGAGCACGTGCTTGCCGGCTTCGAGCGCTGCGATCGCCTGTTCCTCGTGCAGGTAGCTCGGTGTGCAGATGATGATCGCGTCGATGAGGTCGGACTTGAACACGTCCTCATCGCTGCGGAAGATGTGCGGGATGCCGAAGCGCGCGGCGAGTGCGTTGGCCCGCACATGGTCGACGTCGCAGACTGCGGCGAGCTCGACCTCATCGAGCTCGTTCAGCACCGGGAGGTGCACCACCTGTGCAATCGCGCCGACTCCCATGAGTGCAACGCGCAGCTTCCCTTCACTCATCGACCACCCCCCGATGTGGATGTCACTGTTCGCTGCGGCAGCATCAGCGCGGCGCCGACCCGTATCGCCGGGTAGCGCACATCGCTCGCGAGCGTGTATCGCGCCTCGCCGTACAGCCGCATCTGCGGTATGGGCTGGAACTCGGCGCCGCCCATGACCGCAAGTCCCGCTGTCGTCGAATCGAGCAGATCCTCGACGAACGTGTCCGCGATGGCATCGCCGCGGCCGTTCAAAGCGTGAAGCGATCCGCCCACACCGACGAACGTGATGATGTCGAGCGGTGCGGTAAACACCACATGCGCGTCGATCGACATCGTGAGATCGCTCCACTCGACCGTGCCCAGGTCGGTAGCGGTGATCACGACGCCCTGCTCCTGGAGCGGCGGCAGATTGTTCAGACGGTCGGCGAGACGATCGAGCTCATCCATGCTGAATTCGGAGGACCAGTACGAGATGCTCGGCGCGAGACGCACAGCCGGCCCGAGGAATCCGAGATCCAGACGTACGGAGTACATGGGCGTTGCTTCCACCCTGCTCGGCCAGATGTAGCCGTAATCGAAGCCGATCCCGCGGAAAGCCAGGTTCTCGTAATCATAGTCGGCGAGCTCCTGTGCGTCCGCGTCGTGCGCGCACAGGAGGAGAGCGCAGGCCGTCAGCAGTCGCGCGAGTGATCGCTTCATGTCAGTACAGCCTGCGTAGTTCAACGCCGGTGTAGTACGCGCGCAGGATCTCGCTGTAAGACTGCCCCGCACGGGCACGTCCCATCGCGCCGACCTGACACATGCCGATCGCATGGCCCCAACCGCCGCCGTGCACCTCGAGCGACTCCACGCCGTCCGGTCCGGTCTCCGCTTCCATGTCGTGCAGCAGCGAGCTGTTGAGGATCGCGGGTCCGGGCTCCGGCTGAAGCACCCATCGTATTGAATCCGCGCGGAGCGTATAGTCGCGGCCGTCGGCGGTGAGCTGCACGGTTGCGCGACCCGATTCGTTGCGGTCGACGATGCGGACGTCGTCGACGCGGCTGACGGCCTGAACGGCGCCGCGCGTGTGCGCGCGCAGCGTCTGACTGAGCACCTCGAGAAGGCCGGCGCGTGTCCAGCTCGTGTTCCAGGTGAATCGGTTAGACGTCGAGCAGTAGAACTCGTCGGTGCCGGGAATGCGATCGGACACGGACCGCAGGTAGGGCAGCGGCTGCCGGTGCGGCCAGGAGTCCTCGATGGCGGCGGTTCGCCCACCGCAGGTCGACGAGTAGTAGGCGAGGATCGGCGTGCCGTT
Organism: Longimicrobiales bacterium; assembly: GCA_036259495.1. GTDB lineage: Bacteria > Gemmatimonadota > Gemmatimonadetes > Longimicrobiales > RSA9 > SH-MAG3. The sequence continues at coordinate 2,691 of DATABQ010000585.1, forward strand.
GTAGGTGAGGATCTCGCCCGCCGTCTCGCGCACCGCACGGCTCACGATGGAGTCCTCGTCCTCGACGCCGCCGTATACCTGATCCATCACGGTAGCGTAGAAATCGAACCCGAGCGATTCACGTCCGCCGAGGTTGCCGATGGCGTACGTGCGCGCTGCGACTGCCTGCGCCTTCATCGCCTCGATCATGTGCGCCGGCAGACGTCCGATCTCCCGCGGCACGACGCCGAGCAGGTACTGCTCGAGATCCAC
>DATABQ010000586.1:0-2293 GCA_036259495.1 Longimicrobiales bacterium
GGATGCCGATCTCGCGCGTGCGCTGTGACGTGTCGAACGCGAGGACCGCGTAGAGCCCGACGCCTGCGACCACGAGCGCGAGCATGCCGAACGCCGAGAACATGGTCGCACCGAGCCGCCACTCACGCTCCTGCGGCGCCAGGCGATCCAGCGCCTGTGTGATCCGGACGTGACGGATGCGTGGATCGACGCTCAGCACTGCTGCCCGGAGCATCTCCGCCCCGTCGCCGCTGGCCGGCCGCGCACGCGCCATAATGACGCGCGCGGCACTCCCGCGGTCGAGTGGTACGTAGTACTGCATCGATGGCTCCTCGCGGATCTGTCGCTGCTTCGCATCGCGAGCAACTCCGATGACGCGCGAGCACTCCGTCTCGGCGCCCGGGTAGACGCACTGCCCGAGAGGATCTGCCGTCGGCCACAGTGCGCGGGCCATCGTCTCGTTGACGATCAGCACACGCGCATCGCCCGTGGCATCCCGCGCCTCGAACGCACGCCCCCGCACGAGTGGAATGGCCAGCAGACGGAAATAGTCGCTGGAGACGATGTGCATCCAGATGGTGCCGCCTCCGACGCGAGGCACGCTGTCCCTGCCCGGCAGCCGGATGGCGCTCGTCAGCGACCCCATGAACGGCGCGGTGAATGCACCTGCCGCGGCCTCGATGCGCGGATGTGCGCGCAGACGGTCGACCACGGCATGACTGACGGCGCTCCGCTCCTCCTCCGTCGTCGTGCCGGGGCGCAGCCGGGTCTCGACGTAGAGCACGTCGTCGAGCTCCAGCCCCAGCTGGACCGACCGGACGGCGTCGAGGCTCCGAACGAACAGGCCGGCGCCGATCAGCAGGAGGACACAGAGCGCAGCCTGCGCGAGCGCCAGACCCGTCCGCACGCGGGCGGTGGAGCGCGTAACGCCGCCCGCCCCCGCCTGACGGAGAGTGAGTCCCGGGTCACGACGCGATGCATGCAGTGCCGGCACGAGCGCGGCGAGGAGTCCTGTCAGTGCGGCGACGGTGAGCGCCAGCGGAACCAGTCGGGCGCTCCAGCCAATCTCTTCCCACGCCACGGTCGGCAGCAGCACGGTGCTCACGGCGGTGCCAGCGTAGCTCGCCAGGAGCAGCGCCGCCGCTCCGCCGCCAAGCCCGAGCAGCATTCCCTCGATGAGAAGCTGCATCACGAGGCGTCTGCGGGAGATGCCGAGCGCCAGGCGCACCGCGACCTCCCGACTCTGCCGCACCATTCGCGCGAGCATCAGATTGGCCACATTCACGCTCGCGATCAGCAGCACGATCAGCGATATGCCGGCCAGCCATTTCGCCACCCGCGTCTCCCCACTGGCCAGCGGGCCGCGTGCCTCGAGCAGCGGTGTGAGCAGCACGCGCGCATTATCGGGATAATCGCCCTCTGCGACCTGTTCCGAGCGCCCCCGAAGATGCAGCGCGGTCAGCTGATCCATCGCGGCATCCTCGTTCACACCCTCCGCCAGCCGCGCGACCGCACCGAACGAGTACCAGTTCCGCGCGGTGCGCATCTCGGCGCCCATCGCCTGCGTCGCCGGCAGCCACACGTCCGCCCGCGCCAGCCGGAGCGTTGTCATGCCCGGCGGTGCGACACCCACGATGGCAACGGCGCCCTCGCCGAGATCGAGCGTCCGGCCCAGAACGTCCCGACTGCCGCCGTACTCGCGTTGCCAAAGCTCGTAGCCGATCACCGTAACCGGATCTGCCGTATCGCTGTCGTCTTCCGGTGTGATGAAGCGGCCGAGCGCCGGCTCCGCACCCAGCAGAGCGAAGTAGTTGCCGCTGACGGCGACGCCATCCAGCTCGCGCGCATCGAGACCGTGCCCCACCGTGAGCTGCCGCTCCGACCATACCGCGGCCCCATCCAGCACCGTCGCCTCCTCGAGATCCAGCACGTCCGCCCAGGCGAGCGTGCCGTTCGCGGATCTTGCACCCAGATAGTCCGAGTAGCTCTCGATCATGATCCGCCGCACGTGCTCCGGCTCACGCACGTGCTCCGGCGGGCTCAGCATCAGTCGATCGATGATCGAGTACATCATCACGTTCGCGCCCAGACCCAGTGCGAGCGTCAGAACAACTGCCGCTGCGAGCATCGGCGCGCGCACCACCGAACGCCCGGCCTGCTTCACCACATCCGCCGCCGCCCCGGCACGCAACGACCACCGCACCGCCTGCGCATGCCGCCGATCCAGCATCACCAGCTCACGACGGTAATCGGAGATACTCCCGAATCGGCGCTCCGCCTCCCGCAGTGCGTCCGCCTGCGACAGACCCTGCGC
>DATABQ010000587.1:0-5787 GCA_036259495.1 Longimicrobiales bacterium
GCTCTGTCGAGCGACGGTGTCGCGATCGGTGACCCAACCCGCAACGAGGTGCGACTGTACGGATCCGACGGTGACCTTCGCACGATCGTCCGGCGTGAGTGGACTCCCGTTCCCGTAACCGAGCAGGAGGTGGAGGAGGCGCGGCTACGGTTCATCAATCAGGATGGAGAAGGTGGCGGCCCGGTACCGCAACGACTCCTGGACCAGCGAGCAGCCATCACGGAAGAATGGGTCGTGGCGGATCATATGCCGGCATTCTCCGCGATATCGGTCGACGCCGCGGACAACATCTGGCTTCGCAATTACGTGCCGAACGAGGAGACCACAGGGGATTGGCGAGCGTCGCCTGTGTTGCCAACGACGTGGACCGTCTTCAGCAGCGACGGCATACTGCTGGGCGATGTCGAGTTGCCGGCCCGATTCCTACCGCTCGTCTTCGACGAGGATGTCGTGGCCGGCATCTACCGCGATGAGTCGGACGTCGAGTACGTGCACGTGTATCGGGTGCTGAAGGGCTGACCCGCGTGGGCGCAGCGCGCCTGATGGACCCCCGGACGCGGCACCCATTCTTACGAACGGCTCATCGGGAAATGAGAAAGTCCCGACACGGCAGTGATCTGCTGCCGCGCCGGGACTTCGGGCTGTTCAAACAGGCCGTTCGTAAGAGTGGGTGCCGCGTCCGACGGGTGGTCAGAGCGGTCCGCCTCACGCTGTTCGATCAGGGATCCTTCGTATCCTTCCCGTCCTTCTCACCACCTACGCTGGTCGTCGGAGTCCACGAGGGCGGGTCGCTGGCGGGGAAGGAATCTTCCGACGCCTCGGTCACTACGTCATCGCCATGGGATGAATGTTCCTCGTGCACCGGGCGACCCTCCTTCGCGTGCCGCTCGGCCGTCCTGGAACGCTCGCCCTCGGACTCGCGTCCGGCGCCCCTGGTCGATTTCGATCCCTTCTTCTGCTCGTCGTTGCTGCTCACAGCGGCCTCCTTGTGCCGGGGTTCCGGTCGGAGGTGTGTCAAAAAGAATGCCGGACCGAGCCTACGCAGTGACGGTGAGGGCGCCGGGGCGGCCTTCCCGGACGTGGCCGACCACGGCGGCGATCGGAGCCAGCTCCGCGATCAGCTCATGGACGAGCCGATCGGCGCGTGCGGCGGGGACGGCGATGAGCAGGCCGCCGGACGTCTGCGCGTCGCAGAGCAGGAGGCGCTGCAGCTCCGACAGCGATTCATCCCATGCCACGTCGGGCGAGACATCCTCGAGATTGCGTCGCGTGCCGCCGGAGATGCAGCCGGCGGCGGCCAGCTCGGCCGTTCCGGGGAGCAGCGGAACGGCGCCCGCATCGATTGTGGCGGCCACACCGCTCGCACGGAGCATGTGGCGCAGGTGGACGAGGAGACCGAACCCGGTGACATCGGTTGCGGCGGCCACGCCGACGCGGAGCATCGCCTCGGCGGCGCCGCGATTCAGTGTCGTCATGCTGGCCACGGCATCGCGGACGGCACCCTCGGGAGCGAGGCCACGCTTGATCGCGGTGGCAATCACGCCCGTGCCGATCGGCTTCGTGAGCACGAGCACGTCGCCCGGGCGCGCTCCGCTGTTGCGCGTGATCAGCGCGGGGTCGGCCTCGCCGATCACGCACATGCCGAACTTGGGCTCGGCGTCGTCGACCGAATGGCCGCCTATGACCGCGATGCCGGCTTCCAGCGCGATGTCGCCTCCGCCGCGGACGATCTCCTCGAGAATGCCGCGACCGAGCAGGTCACGCGGGAATGCGACGAGGCTCAGCGCGAATCGGGGCCGCGCACCCATCGCGTAGACATCGGAAAGCGCGTTCGCGGCAGCGATCCGGCCGAAATCGTACGGGTCGTCAACGATCGACGTGAAGAAGTCGACGGTCGCGATGAGCGCGCGATTGTCATCGATCAGATACACGGCAGCATCGTCGGATGTGCTCGCATCGATGAGCACGGCGGGATCCGCATACGGTACGAGACTGCTCAGTACGCGCGACAGCTCGGCCGAGCCGAGTTTGCAGGCGCAGCCGGCGCCGTGTGAAAGCTGCGAGAGGCGTATCGGATCGGAGGTTCCTGTGGGCGGCTTCGGGTTCGTCATGCAATCCAAGCTAAGGAGCCGTTGCACGTGGCGCGAGACGCGCTTGCGGGGAATGAAGCTTGCTCGTTCAGAGGCTCGCGGAGGCGATTGCGCGGGCAGCAGATGCAGAAGGAGGCAGTAATGAAGGATCGCAGCAGCGCGAACCACGAGCGAAAGCAGACGGACGGCAGGCCGGCGAAGGATGCGAGCCGTGAGCGGGAACAGGAGACCGATGATTCGAGGCGGTTCAGCGGCGACGGCCCGGGTGAGCGTGGCTACCGCGGGGACGCGGCGCCTGACGTGCCTCCGGGGTCCGTTCCGGGCGGCTCATACGGCGCGGGCGGAGTCTACCGCCAGGGCGCCTTCAGCACAGGCGATGAGGACACCGGCAGCGAGACATCGACGGGGCAGACAAGCCCCGAGGACGCCGAGCGTGGAGAGTGGCGCGGTCGCAGTCCGCGCGCGGAGCGGAACCGCGCAGACACGCCGGATTTTAGTGGCGAGTTCGGTGCATATGGAGTGCGGGGATACGACAGTGAATCGCCGGCCCGCCAAGGGCGCAGCGGATACGGTGAGCAGGGATTCGGCGCGGGCGAGAGTCGCGGCGGACAGTGGGGTGGAGGTGAGCGCGGTGGTTACGGCGGCGGCCAGCCTGGGGGTCTGCATGGAACGAGGGGTGGCGGCTGGGCTGCGGCCGGTGAGCGGTATGAACAGGGGCGCGGGCCTCGCAGCTATGGGTCCGAAGGCTGGGGCGCGAACCCGTCGCAGGCCGCTGGACGTGAGCCGAACCCGAACGAGGGCAGGGGCGGCAGAACAGGGTGGGCGGGAGGCAGCGGCCGCGTCGGACAGCGAGGAACTCAGGGCGAGCCCTATTCCGGAGCAGAGGCGCCCTGGCGCCAGAGCGAGTTTGCGGGGCGCGGGGAGTTCGGCGACGATCCCCGCAATGATCCTCGCGACGACCCCCGCAGCGAACAGGCCTATTCGAGCCGCTCGGCCATGGGCGCTGCGCGCGTCGACGCAGACTGGACTGTGCCGGGCCCGCACAGCGGACGAGGACCTCAGGGGTATCGCCGCTCCGAGGCGGCCATCCGGGATGATGTCTGTGAGCGACTCACGCGCCACGGCCGCGTTGACGCAGGTCGAATCCAGGTGCAGGTCGAGCAGGGCGAGGTCACGCTCGAGGGCCTCGTCGACAGCCGGATCGCCAAGCGCACCGCGGAGGAGGTGGCGGAGAGCGTTTCTGGCGTCCGGGACGTGCACAACCGCCTGCGGATCGACGGCAGCGACTATTGATACTGCCTACCCGCTAAAGAGTTCGCAGTCCGTGCACCGCCCGCCCGGGCTCCCCGGGTGCGGCGGTGCACTTGCAACTTCCCACCTGACAGGCGCTTAGCGAGAGCCGGGTGCTGGCGATCACGTGCGGCCGGAACCTGCGGCCCCGTTGTGGCAGTACCAGATGGTGAGCAGGAGTGCTGTTTTCCGGCTCCGGGCGGGCGGGAACGTCTGCTCGTCCACTCCTTCGATGGAGGCAGGCATGCGGCGGTTCACAGGCATGCGAACGATGGCGGCGCTGCTCCTGGTCGTGCTCGTCGCCAGCGGCTGCGGCGCGCGGCATCACCTCGGCCGCTACGATTTTGCCGGTCGAACGGTAGCGATCGTTCACGTGACGCCGACATCGGGCGACCTGCGCATGGGTACGTTTACGCCGGATACGGACAATCCCGTTGGCGCTGTGCTCGCCGCCGGGTCGCGGCTCGCCGTGGAGGTCGAGGCTCGCCGGATCCGCGCCCGTCTGGACAGCGCTGCGGAGCGCGTGTCGGTAGGGGCGCGCATGGCCGACCGCACAGCGGAGCGGGCAACGATGTATCTCGGGTCCCGCCGGGTGCCGGCGCCCTCGTCGGCGGATTACGTGCTGGACCTGCGCGTCCGGAGTTACGGTGTGAGTGCGCGCGACTGGCAGTCGGCGGCGCAGCTCTACCTGGAAGCCGATGTCGTGCTGCTGGACGCGGCGACGGGCGTGGAGATCTGGACGACGCGCGTGAACGGCTGGGATGCCATCACGCCGCGTGTCGCAGGCACGGGTGATGTCCCCAGTGACATCATCAAGGCGGCCGGCCTGCTGACGGTTTCGGTGGATGACCTCGAGCGGACACTGCAGCGCGTCGTGGACATCTCGGCCGATGCGGTCACGGATGAGCTGCGGGAGAAGCTGCGCGACGTCAGGCGCGACGGCATCGCGCGGCGGTAGTCCGAGCCGCGATTCGTTCCACCCCGATGATGCCGCAGGCGGTGCCGCAGCGGAAGAGTGCGATTCACACCCGGCGTCACCCGGCGGGAGAGGCGGCTGCACCGACCCGGATCGACTCGTCCAGAGTTCCCGACCGCCCGACTGCTGTCGGGAGCCACAGCCTCAGGGTTGAGCCAACGCCCTTCTCGGAGCGGAGCGTCAGGTCTCCACCCATCAGACGCGCGAGCTGGCGGCTGATCGTCAGACCGAGACCGGTTCCGCCGTGCGCGCGCGTCCGTCCAGCCGCAGCCTGAACGAAAGGCTGGAAGACTGCCGCCGCCTCCTCCGCAGTCATTCCGATCCCGGTATCCTCCACCTCGACGTACGTCCACGGGCCCTCACCCGCGAGGTTGGTCGAATCGTCCGGATGGGTCGAGGTGCCGCAGCGCACCAGAATGCTGCCGCCCGACTCGGTGAACTTTACCGCATTGGAAAGCAGATTCGCGAGAACCTGCCGCACGCGGTCGGAATCGCCCACGCATGCCAACTCCGTGCCCTCGCACCGGTCCTCGAGAGTAACATCCTTGTCAGCTGCCTGGAGCGCGAGAAGCGTGACGGCATCCGCGATGGTCGAGCGGACATTCATCTTCCTCTGCTCCACAACCATGTGTCCGGCCTCGATCTTCGCCAGGTCAAGCACGTCGTTGATGAGCGAGAGCAGATGGCGGCTGCTGGCCTTTACACGATCAATGTGATGCCGCTGCTCCTCCGTCAGGTCGCCGCCCACACCCATGTCCATCAGCTCGGCGTACCCGATGATCGCATTGATCGGCGTACGCAACTCATGACTCATGCTCGCGAGAAATTCCGATTTCGCGCGGTCCGCAGTTTCAGCCCTTTCCCGCGCCTCCACCGCCTCTTCGGTGCGCTGCGCCAGCTCTTCATTCAGTGCCTCCAGCTCCGCGGCCTGCTCTTCCAGATGTCCCGCCTGGATGCCGAGCTCCTCCGCCAGCGCTTCGGCCTCAGCAGTGCGTGCACGTGCGTCGGTGCGCGCGGCGTGCGCATCGGCAAGCGCCTCCTCGAGCTGAGCGTGCATCGTCTGCACCGTGCGGGCGAGGGTGCCCGCACGCTCGGCGGCGAGGCGTGCCGCCGTGGCGCGAACGTCCGCCGCGTCGACACGGCGCTCCAGGCTGAACACCGATCCCAGCAGACGGAGCGCCGGTGCGAGCGGCGTCAGATCTGCAGCCGCGGCGTGCGGCCCGAGCAGGACGGCGATGCAGCCGGGCACAGCTATGCCGCGTGCTGGAACCCTCAGACGGGGATCTGCCCCCCCGTCAGGCGGTGGAAGCTCGCCTGTATACCCACCCGCGGCACTGCACGCGTCGAGAAACTCCCGCCAGGCGCCGGCGTCGCGCAGCGTCTGGGGCAATCCCGGCGCGGGGAGGAGAATTCCGAGCTCCGGGTCCGGTG
>DATABQ010000588.1:0-3016 GCA_036259495.1 Longimicrobiales bacterium
CCGTCGATGTCGTTCATGGTGAACCGCCAGGCGTGGGACCAGCTGCCGTCGTCCTACCAGACCGCGTTCGAGACTGCGGCTCTGCATGCGATGAACGGCACGCAGACGATCTACGATACGAAGAATCCCGAGGCGCTCGCCCGCCTGATCGCAGGTGGAACGCAGCTGAGGCGGTATCCTGACGATGTCATGGCCGCAGCAGCGCAGGCGACGCGTGAGCTGCTGGAGCAGTATGCCGCCGCCGACGCGAGCTACCGACGCATCTACGAGGCATTCACTGAGTTCCGGACGAATTCCTACCGCTGGTTCGGGACGGCGGAACATGAGTTTGCGCGGTTTTCCTACGGCTGAAGCCGTCGGACGCGGAACCCATTCTGCAGAACGGCTCATCGGAACAGCGACGCGGCCGATCGGAGCCGCCTGCCGGCCACGCGCCGGGGCATTTGCATGCGCGTATGAGCCGTTCTGCAGAATGGGTTCCGCGTCCGGACTGGCTACATCGCCACGCGCAGCACCTCCGGCACCGTCGTCACACCATCCCGCACCAGCCGCAGGCCGTCGTCGCGCAGCAGACGCATTCCCTTCCCTGTCGCAATCTTCGCGAGCTGACCGGCGCTGGTGTCCTGGTGTACGGCCGCACGAATCTCCTCATCCATGATGAGCAGCTCGTAGATACCGGTACGGCCGCGATAGCCGCTCCCGCGGCATGCATTGCAGCCCGCGCCGGAGCTCGCGTGCGTCATGTCGGGCGCGACGCCGGCGAGCGCGCTGCGCTCCTCCGATGTGAGCGGAACCTCCTGCGCACAATGCTCGCAGATGCGGCGCACGAGCCGCTGCGCGAGCACTGCCTCGACCGTGCTTGCGACGAGGTAGGGCTCGATGCCGAGGTCGACCAGCCGCGTGATCGCAGTGGCGGCATCGTTCGTGTGCAGCGTCGACAGAACGAGATGCCCAGTCAGCGCGGCGTGGGTCGCAATATCGGCGGTCTCCTCGTCGCGGATCTCACCGATCAGCATGATGTCGGGGTCCTGACGCAGCAGCGAGCGCAGCGCATTGGCGAACGTGAGCCCCACCTTCTCGTTCACCGGGACCTGCGGCACGCCGGCCAGTTCGTACTCGACCGGATCCTCGACTGTGACGATCTTCTCCGCGCCGGTGCGGATGCGATCGACGGCCGCATACAGCGTGGTCGTTTTGCCTGAACCGGTCGGCCCCGTCGACAGCACGATGCCATGCGGCTTCGCGATGACCGCGACGAACCGCTCGAGCGTGTCGCCGCTCATGCCGAGGTCCGTCAGCTCGATGCGGCCGCGCTCCTTGTCGAGCAGACGCAGCACGACACTCTCCCCGTGCAGCGTGGGCAGTGTGGAGACACGCACATCGATCTGGCGATCGCGCATGCGCAGGCGGATGCGGCCGTCCTGCGGCACGCGCCGCTCGGCGATGTCGAGCTCGGCCATGATCTTCAGGCGCGAGACGACAGCCGCGGCGAGCCGGCGCGGCGGCGCGGCAGCATCCTGGAGCACTCCGTCGATTCGGTAGCGCACGCGCAGCCCGCCGAGATACGTCTCCAGGTGGACGTCGGACGCGCGCGCCTCCAGTGCCTCGAGCAGCAACAGATTCACGAGCTTCACGACCGGCGCCTCGTTCGCGAGGCTCACCAGGTCGTCGAGAGCGGCGTCTCCATCCGTCACCGGCCGTATCTCGTCGCCCATTCCGGCGATCACTTCTTCGGCAGTGAGCGCGTCCTGCGAATAGATGCGGCGAATGGCCGCCCGGACCGGCGCTTCCGGAAGCGACACCAGGTCGACGGGCATCCCCGCGATCAGGCGCAGATCATCGAGGGCCTGCGGGTCCACACGATCGAGCCACGTCGCAGCCAGCACGCGGCCGCCGCTCTCGCGCAGCGGCAGCAGCCCGTGATGCTCCAGGAACTCTGCCGTGAGCGTCTGCGACAGCGGAACGGCAGTGTGCAGCATCGCCTGGACATCGGCGTCCGCCGAGCCGTTCTCCTCTCCTGTCACCCCCGTCACTCCGACCGCCTCGTCATACTTCATCTCTCACGCGCGGCCTGCGCTGCGTCAGGACGAATGACCGGCAGCTCCCCGCGCGCGGCCTGCGGCGGAATGACCGGCGCGCGGCCGCGCGACGTATCGGGCGGAATCACCGGCACCCCGGCAGGCGTCGTGTCCGGCGGAATGAGCGGCACCGGCCCGCGTGTCGTGTCCGGCGGCAGATCCGGATCCTGCGGCGGGATCAGCGGCGGGATCGGGACGATCGGCTGGAGCAGGTCGACATTGTCCTCGAGTGCATCCTTCAGCTCCTGCGCGTCCTGATCCGACACGACGATGTGCGGCGTGAGGAAGAGGAACAGCTCGCTGTTCGCCACGTTCTCGCGCGTGTTGCCGAACAGATAGCCGAGCACGGGGATGTCCTTGAGGAACGGGATGCCCGATCGCGTGCGTTCCGTCTGCCGATCGATCAGTCCACCAATGACGACCGTCTGGCCGGTGCGCGCGAGGATCTGCGTCACCGCTTCGCGCTTGCTGATGATCGGCGCGCCGAACTGTGTTTCCGTCGTCGCGTTGTTGATGGTCTGCACGATGGCCATGTTGACATAGCCTTCCTCGTTGATGGTCGGGATGATGTTGAGCGTCGTAGCGACATCGCGGTACTGGACGATGTCCTCGGGGATCGTTCCCGGTACACCGCCGCCGCCGCGCGACACCTGCACGAACGGCCGCTCGGTGCCGACACTGATGCTCGCCTCCTGGTTGTTCTGCGCGTGGATGAGCGGCCGCGACAGGATGCGCACATCGCCGGTGGAGGAGAGCGCCGAGAGCGTGGCTTCGATGTCGATGTCGCCCGTGCGGATGATGCGCAGCGTGAAATCCTGGTCGCCCGGATCGCCGGGCAGATCGCCTATCGTCGTGCGCCCGTCGTCGGAGGCATCAGCGTTGATGTCGAGGCCGACGTTCAGGTCGTCGCGGCGACGCACCTCCGCGATGATGACTTC
>DATABQ010000589.1:0-2343 GCA_036259495.1 Longimicrobiales bacterium
CCTCGCGCCGCGCCGCGCGAGATCGCGCACGACCTGTCGGGCCTCGGCCGGCGAGTCGGCCGCGGGCACGGCGTAGGGCACGAGCGTCGGCGCGGCGATGCGGTTCTCCGCCGAGAGCCGCGCGTGCGCGACCATCGTGTCGATCCCCTCGAGCGAGCCGGGCTCGCGCACCGTGGTGATGCCGTGGCCGAGCCAGAGCTTGTAGACGTAGTCCTTCGGGAGCGGCTTGCCGGCGCGCGCGAAATGCACGTGCGCGTGCACGTCGACGATGCCCGGCATGATCCACCTGCCGGCGACATCGATGACATGCGCTTCCGACGGTACCTGCACCTGCGCGCGCGGACCGACAGCCGTGATGCGATTACGCTCGATGACGATCGTCGCGTCGGGAATCACCTCATCGCCGTTCATCGTGATCACCGTCGCACCGGTGAGCGCGAGCGTGCCGTCCGGTGCGTCGAACGGTGCATCGAATCCGATCGGCGTGCCCGCGGCCTCCGGTTCACGACGAAGCAGTGTCGTGTCCTGAGCCTCGAACGCGAACGTCTGCGCGATGTCGCGCTGATAGAGCTCCGGCCCGAGCGACCAGTAGACGCGGCGGCTGTCGGCCGACCAGTGCAGGTAATAGCCTGCGTCGCGGGAGAGGCGCCGCACGGGGTAGTCGCTGCTGCCCATCGACAGGTTCACGGCGCGGCCGGTGCGCGGGAACGGCGCGATATGCACGTTGAAACGCTCGTTCCATACGATGTATCGCTCATCGGGCGACGGGGTGAACTGACCGCCGTTCTCGGAAGTGACGTGCACGCGACGGTCGCCGCCATTCAGGTCGACGCTGATCAGCGCCGAGCTGCCATCCTCGCGCGAGCTCAGGTAGAGGCGCTCGCCATCGCGGCTGAAGCGCGGCTCCGATCCCTGCTCCGTCACCAGTCGCGCTTCGCCGCCGGATGCCGGGACGATGTAGACACCGCGATCGCGCGAATGCAGCTCGCCGCGATAGCTGTCGCCGCCGACCCGCCGATACACGATGCGCGAGCCGTCCGGCGACCAGCGCGGCTCGATGTAGTGCCCCGGCCGTGTCGTGATCGTGCGCATGTCGTCGCCATCGAGACCGACCGTGCGGATCGCACCATACGCGGTGTCGCTCCACGCCGCATACACCAGCGAGCGGCCGTCCGGCGACCACGAGGGATACAGCTCCAGATCGGTGGAGCGTGTCACGCGGCGGGGCGTGCCGTTCGGCAGCTCCTTGACGTACAGTCTGCCGAGCGCGGTGTATGCGACGCGACGCTGGTCCGGCGACACGGAGACCCAGCGCAGCATCTTCACGTCGAACTCGTTCGGCGCGACCTCCTGCGGAAACCGCACCGCGTCCGTGAGCCTCTGCGAGACCTGCGCGGTGAACGGGATGCGCGTGGGCGCGCCGCTCTCCGCATCCACGCGCCACAGTCCGCCCTTTGCCCAGATCACGATCGCATCGCCGTCAGGCGTCCAGTCATAGCCGGAATACGTCCCGAAGATCGCCCACACTTCCTGCTGGTCGTGATCGAGCCCGTCCCAGAGCGCGCGCTCGCGTCCCGTCTCCAGGTCGTGCAGCATCAGCACCGTCTTCGTGTCGACACGACGGATGAACGCGAGCGTGTTTCCGTCGGGCGATGGATGCGGTGCGAGCGAGCCGCCCGCTCCGCTCAGTATCGTCTCGCGCTCGCCCGTCTCGCGATCGAGCCGCTGCGTCACGTAGATCACGCCATGCGGGTCGCGGTTGTAGTCGAACCCGCCACCCGGCGAGACATCCTCGCTGAAGTAGATGTAGCGGCCGTCCGGCGAGACGACCGGCTCTGTCGCATTCTGCTCCCAGTTGCGCCGATCCGTCATGCGAAGGCCCGCACCGCCGCCCGTGTGGTACAGCCACATCTCGCCCGCACCGAGCGAGCGGGTGTTGCGGAAGTGCTTCCGCGCGACGATGTACTCGCCATCCGGCGTCCACGCCGGATTCGAAACCTGACGCTCACGCTCGTCCGAGATCTGCCGCAGGTCGCCGCCGCTCACCGTCGCCGTCCAGATGTTCTCGATGCCGTCGCGGTCGCTGGTGAACGCGATGCGACCGCCGTCGGGCGAGAAGCGCGGCATCGTCTCGTACGCATGCCCGCCCAGCACCAGCGTCGCTCGGCCACCCGTCGCCGGCATCGTATAGATGTCACCCAGCAGGTCGAACACGAGCGTACTGCCGTCCGGGCTCACGTCGACGTTCATCCAGGTCCCCTCGCTCGTCTCGAACTCGATGGTGCGCGAGGGTCCCGGCGGCGCGGTCACATCCCAGTCCTCCGGGATCGTGGGCGTCGCAGT